>JAGQUI010000560.1 GCA_020438595.1 Propionibacteriaceae bacterium
TGCCCGGGCGCTTTGGAGTTCTGCGCCTGTTGGACCAGGGCCACGATCTGTGCCAGGGCGGTGTCGGACCCCACCCGGGTCGCGCGGACCCGCAGCGCGCCGACGGTGTTGACGGTGGCGCCGATGACCGGCGAGCCGACCGTCTTGGTGACCGGGAGGCTCTCGCCGGTCACCATGGACTCGTCGATCTCCGATTCGCCCTGGATCACCGTGCCATCGGTGGGGACCTTCGCGCCGGGACGCACCAGCAGCACGTCCCCCGGGATGACCTCGGAGGTGGGAACCTCGACCTCGCGTCCGTCGCGGATCACGACCGCGCGTGGCGGGGCGAGCTCCAGCAGGGTGCGGATGGCGTCGTTCGCGCCGCCGCGGGCACGCATCTCGACCCAGTGGCCCAGCAGGACGAACGTGGTCAGCACGGTCGCAGCCTCGTAGAAGACCTCGCCGCCGCCGGTGAGGGTGACGGCGAGGCTGTACAGCCAGCCGGTACCAACTCCCACTGCTACCAGCACCATCATGTCCAGGGTCCGGGCCCGCAGTGCCCGCCAGGCTCCGTCGAAGAAGATCCAGGCCGAGTAGAAGATGACCGGCAGCGACAACGCCAGCGCGAACACGTCGTCACGCAGACCGAACGGCGCCAGCACGGCAAACCCGAGCACATTGCGCCCGATCGGCGACCACAAGGTGATCACGACCGAGAGCACAAGCGCGACCAGGAACCGGTTGCGCATGTCGCGGGCCATGTCCGCCATCGACATGCCGGCGTGGTGGCCTCCGTGGCCCATCACGTCCTGCGGGGTTCCAGCCGCAGGCAGTTCGTGATGGTCGGTCCCGCCATGGTTCGCCGCCGCGTGATCGTGCGCCGCTTGTTCGTCGGTGACCTGGACGGGGGTTCCCGCGGCGGCCTGGGGGTGCCCGTGGTCGTGGTGAGTGGCGTCGTGGTTGTGGCCGGGGGCGGTCGGGTCGGCGTTCGGGTCGCAGATGTGGTCGGGCACCGACTGGCCTGCGCAGTGGTAGCCGCAGTCGAGGACCGCCTGGCGAAGCCGGCCCACCGAGGTGCGGGACGGGTCGTAGGTTACGTTGGCGGTCTGTGCGACGGGATTCGCGTCGACCGCAAGAACTCCGGGCTGGCGTGCCAGGAAGGCTTCAGCAACGCCCTTCGACGAGGCGGCGTGCACCCCGGCGACCTCAAGGACGACGGTTCTGGGCTTCGTGGACATCAGGGCTCTCCCTCGGGTGATCATCGACCGGGATTCGTACCTCGGGATCCGGTTCGGGGTCAGCTGCGCACGAGTCGTGCGATCGCCTCGGACGCCTCGGTGACCTTGGCGTCGAGGGTCTCGTTGCCTGACTGGGCGGCCTCGGCCAAGCAGTGCTGGAGGTGTTGTTCGAGCAGCACCAGCGCCACCGATCGCAGGGCGCTGGACGCTGCCGACACCTGGGTGAGGACGTCGATGCAGTAGACGTCGTCGTCGATCATCCGGCCGATGCCTCGCACCTGGCCCTCAATGC
This sequence comes from Propionibacteriaceae bacterium, assembly GCA_020438595.1. The sequence goes on from JAGQUI010000560.1 coordinate 1,513, forward strand.
GGTGCAGGCGGGTGAGGAGCGCCCGCCGGTCAGGCCGCTGGTCGCCGGGCATGCTCCTCACCTCCGTTCTCGTCTGTGGGTTGACGGTGCTCGTTCAGTGGCCGTGGTGCGCGGTGCGGGCCTGGCCATGGCCGTAGCGGTGCGGGTCGGCGTCGAAGGTTTCGGCGCAGCTGGTGGAGCAGAAGTAGAAGGTCGTTCCGTCGTGCTCGCGGGTGGCTGCAGCCTTGGCGGGGTCGACGCTCATGCCACAGACGGGATCGATGGCCTTGCTGGTCTTCTTCTTGCCGAACATTGGCGTTTCCTCTCGATGGTGTTGGGTGGGGTGGGGTGCTTCGGTTCCGCCGACCTCGACGACGGGCTGGACGGCGGCCAGCGGGATGTCGGGGATGGGGCGCGGGTTGAACCGGCGGAGCCGGTTGGCGTTGGTGACAACCGACAGTGACGACAGTGCCATGGCGCCGGCGGCGATCACCGGGCTGAGGGTGACCCCGAACGCCGGGTAGAGCACGCCGGCGGCGATCGGGATGCCGAGGGTGTTGTAGAG
>JAGQUI010000561.1 GCA_020438595.1 Propionibacteriaceae bacterium
TCAGCGCCCGGGTCGGGCAGGCCTCGATGCACAGCCCGCACAGGATGCAGCGCAGGTAGTTGATCTGGTAGACGCGGCCGTAGCGCTCACCGGGGCTGTAGCGCTCCTCCTCGGTGTTGTCCGCGCCCTCGACGTAGATCGCGTCCGCAGGGCAGGCCCAGGCGCACAGCTCGCAGCCGACGCACTTCTCGAGACCGTCGGGCCAGCGGTTCAGCTGGTGCCGGCCGTGGAAGCGGGGCGCGGTGATCTTCTCCTTGCCCTTCTCCGGGTAGCCCTGGGTGAAGGTCTTGCGGAAGATCGTCCGGAACGTGACCCCGAACCCGGCCCACGGGTCGAAGATGCCCATCTACTGCTCCTCTCCGGGCGCCGGTGCGGCGGCCTCGGCGGTCGAGGGAACCACGTCCTGCAACTCCGGCAGCACTTGGCCCGGCATCGGCGGAACCGGGTAGCCGCCGGCGAAGGCGTCGAAGACCTCCGGCTCCGGTTCCTCCTCGGGGACCGGTTTCTCCCCGATGAACATGACCGCGATGATCGCCAGCAGGATGACGACGATCGCCCCCCACAGGACCGGGCCCTGGAGCAGGTTCTCCTGGCGCAGGGTCTGGAAGGTGGCGATCACCACGATCCAGCCCAGCGAGATCGGGATCAGTCCCTTCCAGCCCAGGGTCATGAACTGGTCGTAGCGGAACCGCGGCAGCGTGCCGCGCAGCCACACGAACACCGAGATCAGCAACTGCACCTTGATCACGAACCAGATCGGGCCGAGCCAGGCGTTGTTCAGCACGGGGACGAGGTTGAGCGGCCAGAACGGCAGGTAGCCACCCAGGAACAGGGTGGTCGCGACCGCGGAGACGGTCGCCATGTTGATGTACTCCGCGAGGAAGTACACCGCGTAGCGGAAGCCGGAGTACTCGGTGATGTAGCCCGAGACCAGCTCGGACTCGGCCTCGGGCAGGTCGAACGGCGCCCGGTTGGTCTCGCCGACCATCGAGATCGCGTAGACCACGAAGGAGGGCAGCAGCAGCAGCCAGTACCAGGACTGCAGGCCGATGTCGAAGCCGAACGGGGCCAGCGCCACCCGCTGCGCCTCGACGATGTCGTGGGTGGACATCGAGCCGGCGTAGAGGAACACCGCGACCAGGGCCAGGCCCATCGCGATCTCGTAGGAGATCATCTGCGCCGAGGAGCGCAGGCCGCCGAGCAGCGAGTAGGGCGAGTTGGACGACCAGCCGGCCAGGACGAAGCCGTAGATGCTCACCGACGTCACCGCCAGCAGCACCAGCACACCGACGGGCAGGTCGGCGAGCTGCAGGTAGGTGTCGACGCCGAACATGTTCACCTGGCCGCCGAACGGGATCACCGCCCAGGCCGTGAAGGCCGCGGTGCCCGCGATCATCGGGGCGAGCGTGAACAGCACCCGGTCGACCATGGAGGGCATGAAGTCCTCCTTGATCAGCAGCTTCATGCCGTCGGCCAGCGCCTGGCCGAGGCCGAGCGGGCCGTTCATGATCGGGCCCAGCCGGTGCTGCATCCGGCCGACCAGCCGGCGCTCGTACCAGACGTTGAAGATCGTCCAGACCAGCAGGACGACGAACAGGACGACGACCTTGATCAGGACCAGCCACCACGGATCGTTCATGCTTCGCCTCCCACGCTCAGCGTGACCTCGTCGCCGAAGACCACGCCCAGTTCGCCCAGCGGCGTGCCGGGCGAGTTCGTCGGTACCCAGACCGCGCCCTCGACCATGCCGGGGGTGATCGCGACCGGCAGGCTGTACCAGCCGGTGCCGGAGCCTCCGCTGACCGCCACCGCGTCGCCCTCGGCGACGCCCAGCGCCTCGGCCAGCGCCGGACTGATCCGGGCGACCGTCGGCTTGGCGGTGGCCGCGAGGGCCTCCTCGCCGTCCTGGCCGCGGCCGCCGTCGACCAGCTGGCGCCAGGTGGCCAGCTTCACGGTGGCCTCGCCGTCGGTGACCTTCGGCACCTTCGGCGCGGCGGTGCGGGTGCGGCGCTTCGCGGCGGGCTCGACCTCGGCGGGCCCGGTCTCGAC
>JAGQUI010000562.1 GCA_020438595.1 Propionibacteriaceae bacterium
GGCGGCGCTTAGACACAGGTCTACGGCGTCATCACTGCCATGACAGGCAGCTGCACGTCGGCGACCTTGGCTCCGTATCGCAGCCAACAGCGCCGCGAGCACCGGCACGTGCGCCGGAGGGGGCATGTTGTCAATGCCGAACCAACGGATGTCGTCGTGCTCCTCAGGAGCGACGTTCGTCGGCGTTCCCTCCCATTCCGACACCAGCCAGGCGCTGAGAAGGGCCGGTGCTTTAGCCGGTCCTGTGAATCGCCCCGGGTATCTCGGAGGCTTCCCTGACACGCAAGGATGAGTCATGGGAGCACCACGGAAGTACTCGCTGGAGCTGAAGGAGCGCGCGACGCGGATGGCGGTCGAGGCTCGGCGGGATCCGGCGCGGGCGCAGGGCGCGATCGCTCGGATCGCCGAGCAGCTCGGGGTCCACAAGGAGGCGTTGCGCACCTGGGTGCGCCAGGCCGAGGTCGACGACGGGTCACGCCCGGGGACCACGACGAGTGACGCGGAGCGGATCGCGGCGCTGGAGCGGGAGAACGCTGAGCTGCGGCGGGCGAACACGATCCTGCGTCAGGCGTCGGCGTATTTCGCGCAGGCGGAGCTCGACCGCCGACCGAGGTGAGCGTCGGCTTCGTCGACGCCCACAAGGACGAGCACGGGGTCGAGCCGATCCTTTCGACGCTGGCGGGAACGCCGGTCGGGATCGCCCCGAGCACGTACTACGCGCACAAGTCCAGGCCGGCCTCGGCGCGCCAGCTCTCGGACCTGACCGCGGTCGCCTTGATCGCGTCGGTCCACGCCGAGAACTACGGGGTGTACGGGGCCCGGAAGGTGTGGCACGAGCTGCACCGGCAAGGGCACACCGGGATCGCCCGGTGCACCGTGGAACGGCTGATGCGCGCCAACGGGCTGCGCGGGGTCCCCCGGGAGAAGACGGTCCGCACCACCATCGCGGCCCGCGACGCCCTGCCCGAGGACAAGGTCAACCGCAACTTCACGGCCACCGCGCCGAACCAGCTGTGGGTGGCCGACCTGACCTACGTCAGGACCCACTCCGGGTGGGTGTACGCCGCGTTCATCCTGGACGTCTATGCCCGCCGGGTCGTCGGCTGGCAGGTCTCCACCTCGCTGCACACCCGCCTGGCGCTGGACGCCCTGGACATGGCGATCTGGTCCCGCCGCCGCGAGGGCGCCGACCTGTCCACGCTGATCCATCACTCCGACAAGGGAGTTCAATACCGTGCAGTCCGCTACACCCAGCGCCTGGCCGACGCCGAGATGGTCGCCTCGGTCGGATCCACCGGAGACTCCTACGACAACGCCATGGCCGAGGCGTTCAACTCCCTCTACAAGGCCGAGCTCGTGCGCAACCGCGGGCCGTGGGCCGGGATCAGCGACCTCGAGATCGGCACCGCCGAGTACATCGACTGGTACAACCACCGCCGCCTCCACGGCGAGATCGGCTACGCCCCACCCGCCTAACACGAGGCGGCCTACTACGCTCACAACCTGACGGGCTCCACCGAGCTCGCCACCTCCGGAAGCCTCCGAGATACCCGGGGCGATTCATCCACCGGGTTCGAGCTGGTCGACGATGAAGAGGCCTTACGACACCGGTTCCTTGCGTACACCTTCCCGTCTTGCTCACCAGGCACGGCCCGTCCGGTAGTGCCGAACCGCCCTGACTTTGTCGCGGCTGCTCCCATCCACCCCCGGCGTTCCCCGAGGGCAGACTGCCGTCAGCTTCACCCAGCCGCTGCGACGGCCAAGCGATGTAGGTCTCTCACCTCCATCCGAAACAACAGCGCCTCGTGGCGCACCACGTGTTCGTCCACCCCGATCACCTGCACGCCATCGAACCGGGCGGGATCGGCGATCAGGACCCGCAGCCCCTCGGCCAGGACCGCGTCGTTGGCGGTATCCCACGCCACCGCCAGCGCGTCGGCGACTCGGGCCACGGTCAGGTGCTGCACGACCAGCGCGGCCAGAGCCCGCCGAAGACCCGTCCTGGAGATCTTGGCCCGCGGGTCCGCTGCCGCTGTGGTGTCCTGCCG
>JAGQUI010000563.1 GCA_020438595.1 Propionibacteriaceae bacterium
GGGTCGCCAGGGCCGAGCCCGACGAAGCCCTTCATCTGCTCGGTGAACGAGACGGCGGTCGCGCCGGCCGCCGGGGCAGGGTGTGCCATCGATCCTCCTTCGTCGGGGGACGGTGCGCTCGCGCGGACGCGGGCGAGCGGCTGCTCGAGGTCGTGTTCCATCGCCCGGTCGGCGAAGGCGGCGATGGTGAGCGCCGGATTCGGACCCACCGGGCCGGGCATCGCCGCCCCGTCCACGACGAACAGTCCGTCCGCGCCGAAGACCCGGCCCCACTCGTCGACGACGCCCTCGTGGTCGTTGCGACCCATCGGGGCCCCGCCGAGGGGGTGGACGGTGATCACCCGTCGGGCCCACCACAGCGGGTTGTCCGCGTACTCCGCGTCGAGTTCGTGGGCCAGGTCCGCCATGGTGCGCCGCAGGTCGTCGAAGAACGCCATCGAGGTCGTGGTGGTCCAGTCGACCGCCAGGCGGCCGTGGTCGAGGTACATCCGTCCGTCCGGGACGTCACGGCCCATCCCCAGCACGGGCATGGTGCTGGACGAGATCGACACCTTCCCGATGGCGTCGGCCAGGTCCCGGGACACGTCGGAGACCCTGCGGCGTCCGAGCCGGGAGAGCAGCAGTCGCGCGGCGATCCGGGTGCTGCGCGACACGGCCGAGCGCAATTGGGCTGCCTCGAGCAGCCAGTTCAGGAACCCGGGGTAGCCCGCATCCTCGACGTAGTATCCGCGCCCGGCATCGCCCAATCCGTCCACCGCGTCGCCGACCCGGATCGCGCTGGTGATCACGGTCCCCCGGCTACCGGCCACCATCCGTGCCCGCGCCTCCCGCTCGATGCCCTCCCGCGCGTTGAACAAGAAGCCCAGCAGATCGCCGTTCCCGCTGAACCGGGTGCCGATCGCGGTGCTGAGCCCGGGCAGCGCGGCACGGTTCTTCAGCAGCAGGAACGTCGATCCGAAGGTGCCCGCCGCCAGGACGAGCCGTCGGGTGCGCAGGCTCCGCTGGGTGCTCGGGCCCCCGTCCGGATCGTGCACCACCAGGCGCACCACCCAGTCGTCGCCGTCCCGGTGGAATCCCTTCACCTCGTGCAGGGTGAGGATGTCGGCCCCGGCCTGCGCAGCCGCAGAGAGATAGGTGTGGTCGAGGGAGTTCTTGGACCCGTAGTTGCAGCCGATGTCACACTCGCCGCACAGCCGGCAGGTGAAGCGCGGCCGGTCGTGGATGTTCCCGTACTCCGCGGGGGGAAGCACGTCGAGGACCGGCGGCCCGTTGCGGTCACGGGCGAAGGCGACCGCCAGCGGCGGACGCAGGGTGGTGTAGCCGGCACGTGCCGCGGCGGCCTCGAACGCGACCGTCTTGGGTGTGTCCTGGTAGGGGTACGCCCGGGCACCCAGCATCTCCTCGACCCGGTCGTAGTGCGGGTCGAGCTGCTCGCGGCCGATCGGCCACGTCTCGTAGCCGCCGCCGGGGATCGGCGAGTCTCTGACGAACCACTCCGGGTCCTTGCGCAGCAGCACGTTGGCATAGATCAGCGAGCCCCCACCCAGCCCGGAGGACACCAGGCCCTCCAGCCCGCTGAAACTCCAGGCCTGGAAGAGCCCGTGCATGCCCTCGTCCGGCGACCAGAAGTTGTCGGCGAACTCCCCGGGGGTACGGGCGAACGAACCCGGCGGATACGCCCGCCCGCGCTCGAGGACCACCACCGACCGGCCGGCTACGGCCAACCTGTAGGCCGCGACGGCCCCACCGAAGCCCGACCCGACCACGACAGCATCAACGGCTTCCGCCGCATCGACGGACATCCCGCACCCCCCGGGAGCGCGGCTCCCCGCGCGCCCCCGCACATCGTCGTCCCTCGCGGGCTCAGCAGGACACGCGCAGTTCTTCCACCATGGCGATCTCGAGCGGCCTCGGGCCGGCATTCAGCAGGGCCGCTCCTTGGGCGTGTTCTCCGCGGTCAGCATCGGGTTGCGCACGACGACGTCGCCGAGCACGTCGTCGATCCGCGACATCACCTCGGGAGTGAGCACGACGCCGGACGC
>JAGQUI010000564.1 GCA_020438595.1 Propionibacteriaceae bacterium
GATGACAACGCCAGATGGGTGGGACTCGTCGTGGAGGATCTCGATCCTGTTGCGCCGCAGCGCTGTTGCCGTCCCGAACGGTTCGCCCGTGCCGTGGTTGCGGGCGAACCGCGGGAACGCACCGCCGGCGATCTGGACCCGCAACCGATGGCCCTGCCTGACGCGGTATGCCGTGGGGAAGAGCTCGAGGTCGATCCTCACCGAACCATCGTCGGCAGGCATGAGATCGGGTGCCTCCATGGTGCGGGGGTCGACGCGTCGGATCCCGTCGACGATGTTGCGCGAGACGCCCTTCTCATCGACATCACAGAGCCGGACGTGGACGTCGGCGAAGGGCAACTCGCTGCGGATGTGGACCTGGGCCCTCGTTGAGCCGACGATGTCCAGGTCGGCAGGCAATGGCTGTCCGGTGAAGACGAGCACGTCCGAGCGTGACTCGATGGCGGACTGGTCTGCCTGCTTGCCCGGCGGACTGAGCAAGGGGCCGCCGGCGGTGGGTGTCGGGTCGACCGGGTCGTATGTGAAACTGCTTGTGAGAGCGCTAGCCACTTCGCCTGTCGCCCGCGCATCGCCCCCGCTCGCCGGTGCATCACCCAGCCCACCCCGGGGCAATAGGTGCAGGGTGAGGTCCTCGAGACCCGGCGGCGGCCACGACTCGAACTCCAGCCAGGTGTCGGTTCCGAGGAGAGTCACCTGCACGGGAGCCCCTTGCGGCGCAGGCCCGCCCAGCAAGTGGTGGCCGAGCCACTCGATGTCGGACTGGACGATGGCCTTCATCTCGGCGGGCTCACCGTGGATCCACGGGCCGACGCGGATTCGGGCGTCAATCCCGGCGGCACGCAAGGCGGCGTAGTCGTGCAGTTGGTCCCGGATGAACAAGTCCCACCACCCGGACACCATGGTCACCGGCGGCATCCGGGTCAGGTCAGCCTCGTCATGATTGGCGACCTGCCAGAAACCGTCCCCGGGCTCGCCGTGAGCCACGAAGTCGCGCCAGAACTCCACGGGTGCACCCGTCACCACGGCGTCGGCCGCCTGAAGGGGCAACCTGCGCAGAGCGCGATCGATCTTCCGGTTGTCCAGCGGGGTGGCGAGGAGCCCAGTGAGGGGATTGCGGCGCTCCTGCAGACCGATGTTGGCGCTCCACCCCAGCGCCTGACGGATGCTGGGCGCACCTCCCTCGTAGAAGGTTGCCGTGAAGCGGGAGGCCGTGACGTGCAGGGACGAGCACTCCAGCGGCGGGTCGGCATACGGCGCGAGCGCCCACTGGGTGTGGCCGTAGTAACTGCCCCCGATCGTCGCCACGCGCCCATCGCACCACGGCTGCTCCCGGACCCAGGCGAGCGTGACCAGGCCGTCGTCGTGCTCGGCCGTCATCGGCCGGAAGTGCCCGCCCGACCCGAACGTGCCACGGGTGGATTGGATGAACACCTGCAACCCACGGCGGGCAAGCGTCCTGCCGTGCAAGTGGCCGCTGAGCCCAGCCCGGCCGTAGGGCAGCCGGATCAGGACGACCGGCCCCGCAGCCACCTGCCCGACCGGCTGATGCAGGTCACCGAGCAGCACCACACCGTCGGCCATCGGGACGGCGAGGTCACGCGTCACCCGGGCCTCGGTGGTCGCGGGCGGGAGGGCGAGCGCCTTGTCGGTGATGGTGCTCAGGAGGGAGGGGCGCCGGTTTCGGGGGCTCATCGCCTCACTCTAGGTACACGCTCCCTGCGTTGTGTCCGGCAACGTGGTTGGTATGCCGTCAGCTCGCCGGACGCAACCAACCTCGCGACGCGAGCAACTCGGCGAACGCCCGGAAGAAGGCATCGGGATTGGCGCGCAGCGTGAGGACGGAGATGCTGACCGCGCACGACCCCTCGGTGCTGAGTTCGACGAGGCGCACATCGTCATCGAGTGCCCGGAGCAGTTCACCATGGCCGGCGCCTTGAACCTCAAGGGTCACGCCATACTCCGGCCACTCGGCGTCGATGTAGCGCTTGCCGTCAACCCCGACTCGAAGCGACTGCCGTCGCGGCTCCGGCAGACCTCGCCC
>JAGQUI010000565.1 GCA_020438595.1 Propionibacteriaceae bacterium
CTCCTCGAGGCGCCGCGACCGTTGCCAGGCGCGCCCGAGGACCGAGCCCGCCATCAGGCCCATCGACCGACGAGCGGTCCGGCCGTCGACGAAGCCGAGGCGGGCCGCCTGCGCCTCGCGGACGGCAAGGACGGAGTCCATCAGGGTGAAGAGCATCCGATAGACCAGGCCGGCGATGTCGACGAGCACCTCGGGCACCCGCAGTCGCCGCAGCCCCGCGAGCAGGTCGACCATCGGAGTCGTGGCCGCCAGGAGGGTCATGGCCGCCATCGCGGCCGCCGACCGCACGGCGACCGCCGCCGCGGCATACAGGCCGGTGGACGTGAGCGACACCGGGCCGAGTGAGGCCAGGACGTCGGTGGGTTGGCCGCCGAAGGTCAGCGCGATGGGGATGGCACCGACGGCGACGAAGGTCATCGGGCCGACCACCGCCAGGGCATAGGTGCGCTTCGGGACGCGGGCGGCGAACAAGGCGGTGGAGACGGCGACGGCCAGCACGACGAGGGAGACCCAGAGGGAGCGCGAGGTCGCGGCCACCGTGAGCAGACCCAGTGACAGCAGGGCCTTCTCACCGGTGGACCGCAGACGCCACGGCCCGGACCAGGCCGCCTCGTCGAGGGCGAATCGCGCCAAGGTCAGCCCCTCGACTGCGGCTCGGCCGCATCACAGGCCGGCTCTGGGTCGCTCAGCGGGCGGCTCGAATCGTCGGCAGCCGACCGGCGCTGGCGACGCCGCTCGCGCATCGTGCCGAGAACGAACCCGAGGGCTCCTGCGCCGAGTGCTGCCTGCAGCGCGAACAGTCCGGACTCGACCTCGCCGCTCGAGGGCTCGAAGATCGGCTGGAACCACGGGGTGTAGCCGGGGTGGTTCTCCTCGATGTGGGTGGTGGCCGCCGAGTCGGTGCCGATGAAGGTCTCGCCGTCGCCGGTGCTCTGGCGGGTGCCGAGGACCATCGCGACCGTGAAGAGGGCGACGATCGCCAGGAGGATGGCCAGGGTGCTCGCGTGCTTACGCATGGATGGCCTCCTCGACCTTGGTGCCGGCGTGGTCCGGGCGGCGCGAGAACACCCCGAGAGCGGAGAGTTCTGGGCCGGCCCAACTGCGCAGGGCCTTGAAGATGAGGACGCCGACGAGGCCTTCAATGATGGCCAACGGCACTTGGGTGATCGCGAAGATGCCGAGGAAGACCGACCACGCGCCTACGAAGCCGTTCTGGCCGGGGAAGGCCAGCGCGAGTTGGGTGGCGGTCATGACGTAGGTCGCGAGGTTGGCCAACGCCATGGCCGCGAAGATGCGGACCGAGAAGGGAGCGCGACCGAGCAGGCGGAACGCGGCATACCCGACCCACGGGCCGACGACCGCCATCGAGAAGACATTGGCCCCGAGGGTGGTCAGACCGCCATGGGCGAGCAGGAGGGCTTGGAAGAGCAGGACGATCGTCCCCAGGGCCGCCATCACCGGGGGCCGGAAGATCACCGCCCCCAGTCCGGTGCCCGTCGGGTGGGACGATGAGCCCGTCACCGAGGGCAACTTGATCGCGGAGAGGACGAAGGTGAAGGCCCCCGCGGCACCGAGCAACAACGTGGCCTCGGGGTGCTCCTTGATGGTGCGGCTGATCGCCCGGGTGCCATGGATGACGAAGGGGGCCGCGACGGCCGTCCACGCGGCCGCATGAAGTGGGGGCAGGAAGCCCTCTGCAATGTGCATTGCTGCACCTTCCTCGGGATGACGCGCCCGATCAGACGTGACGCGCGGCGCCGATCGGCGGCACGCGACATCCACAGGAGTTCCTGACTCGCCGATGGCTCGGCTCACAGTGGCGCGACCGTCCCGGATTTGCACCGGGTTCCTCACGCAGATGGTGCTCGGCAGGCTACACCACCGGGACGGCCCGGCCCTCTGACGCCGCAGGCCGCGCGGGCCTGCTCGAGTAGAGGTGCGACTCCACGAAGTCCTCGGCCGACAGCGCCCACCCGACGATGATGACCGCGGCCTGGGTCAGGCCCGCGGCCTCGACCTGGTCGGCGATATCGGCCAG
>JAGQUI010000566.1 GCA_020438595.1 Propionibacteriaceae bacterium
CGTACCCGTGGGTGCTGGAGTACGCCAAGGAGTTCTCCGAGTACATCGTGTGGAGCAAGTCCTACATGGCCACGAAGGGCACCGGCTCCTACAGCATCCTGTCCAACCGGGTGCGGACGCTGGGTGGCGTCACGTACTACGACCGGGCGGTCGCGTGCCACCCGGAGGTGCTGGCCCGGCAGACCAAGAAGTTCTCCGCGGGCCCGCAGCAGATGTACTTCCCGTGGGCTGCCAGCGACGCCGAGGTCAGCACCGAGGTGTCCGGCACCACGGCGAGTTCGGTCACCGTCCCCTGGAAGAAGGGGAACACCTACCCGATGAAGTACACGTGGAGCGACAACGCCGGCCGGTACCTCCGCTCGATGCCGTGGGGCAAGCACGTGATGGCCGACGGCACGCGGATCTCCTGCGACAACGTGCTGGTGATCAAGGCCAAGCACATCTTCGGCCGGATCCACCCGAGCGGACGGATCAACGAGAACTACCCCGGCCACGACGAGCCGATCCACGACATCATCAACAACAAGGGCACGTTCTACTACGCGCACGGCGGCAAGTACGTGAAGGGCACCTGGTCGAAGGGCGAGGTGGACGAGGTGTTCGAGTTCACCCTCGACGACGGCAGCCCGCTGAAGATGGCCCCCGGCCAGACCTTCGTCGAACTGCCGAACACCAACGCGAAGATCAAGATCAAGAGCTGATCAGGGGAATTACGCCTCCCGCGTAGCCGGGAGGTCGCTGTCGGCACGGCGTGAGATCATCGCCGACGTGCGTCCCCTGCTCCGGATCCTCGGCGTCGCCCGCGAACTGCTGCCGTCCTACGCGGCCATCGTCGCGGCCGGCGTGCTCGTGGCCGCCACCGGGCTGGCCGTCCCGTTCATCATCAAGGCGGCGACCGACGAGGTGGTCGCTGCGATGTCGGGCAGCGGTGGTGGCGTGCCGGCGGTGCTCTGGCTGGCGTTCCTGCTGCTGCTGGTCGACCTGGCGAACACCCTGATCACCAACGTCGGTGGCTACCTGGGCGACGTGATGGCCGTACGGCTGCGCTCGATCCTGTCCCGCAACTACTTCGAGAAGCTGCTCCGGCTGCCCCAGCGCTACTTCGACTCCGAGCTGACCGGCACGATCATCTCCCGGCTGCAGCGCTCGATCACCGAGACCACCGGCTTCCTGAACATGTTCGCCAACAACTTCCTGCCGATGCTGATCTCGCTGGTGGCGGCGCTGGCGATCATCGCCTGGTACTCGTGGTGGCTGGCGCTGCTGCTGCTGGCCGTGTACCCGCTGTTCACCTGGCTGACCACGATCACGTCCAAGCGGTGGCAGCGGCTGGAGCGGGCGAAGAACGCCGAGTTCGACATCGCCGGCGGCCGGTTCGCCGAGGTCGTCGGCCAGATCCGGGTGGTGAAGAGCTTCGTCGCCGAGCCGCGTGAGCTGGGCCACTTCGCCGACCGCTACGAGACCACGATCGGGCTGACCAGGGAGCAGTCGGCGTTCTGGCACCGCATGGACGTGGCCCGCCGCGGCACCCTGAACGTGATCTTCTTCGGCATCTACGCGATCATCTTCAGCCTCACCATCACCGGCGACTTCACCCTCGGCGTGATGGTGCTGCTGATCCAGCTGGTGAACATGGCCCGCCAGCCGGTGCAGTCGATGAGCTTCCTGGTGGACGCCTCCCAGCGGGCCATCACCGGTAGCCGCGACTACTTCCTGGTCATGGACGAGCCGGTGGAGTCGGCGGCCATCGAGGCGGACGCGCCGCGTCCGGTCGAGCCGGCCACGGCGCCCGGCGAGCCCATCGTGCAGTTCACCGACGCCCGGTTCGGCTACGACGGCGGCGATGCCGACGTGCTCAAGGGCGTCAGCTTCGATGTGCGCCGCGGCGAGCGGGTCGCCTTCGTCGGCGAGTCGGGGGTGGGCAAGACCACGTTGTCGAGCCTGCTGCTGGGGCTGTACCCGCTGACCGGTGGACGGCTGGCGGTGGACGGCCGCGACGTCTCCGCGATCCCGTTGCCGGAACTGCGCGCCC
>JAGQUI010000567.1 GCA_020438595.1 Propionibacteriaceae bacterium
GGAAGACCTCTGCCGGCGCGGCCGCGCGCGTCCCGGTGGCCCGGGTGACGAACCTCAACCGCACCCTGAAGGCCTACGCCGAGGCGGGCTTCACCGTGGTCGGGCTGGCCGGGGAGGCCGAGACCGACATCGCCGGCTTCCCTGGCATCGACGGCCCCCTCCTGATCGTGGTCGGCTCGGAGGGCGCGGGCCTGGCCCGCCTGGTCCGCGACAACTGCGACGTGCTCGTGCACATCCCGATCCAGTCCGCGGTGGAGTCGCTGAACGCGTCCGTGGCCGCGGCGATCGCCCTTTACGAGGTCAGCCGCTCCCGCGCCTGATCTCTTCTCGAGTCCGCGGCAAGCCGCGAACGATACGACGAGGTCAGCCGCTCCCGCGCCTGACGACGTCGTACGAACTCCCGCGCGGACACGTCGCCGACGTCCGCGCTCCGGCCTGTGCACGAAAGTGTCCGACTTTCGGCGGGTCGCTCCGGAATTGGCCGTTCGGCGGCCACAGTTGACCCGACGCGGAGCCCCATCGAGGTGGCCGGGCCCCGTCGGTCGCCACCACCCCGGAGCCACCTCCCAGAAGGGAACCACAGTGCACCTGCTCCTGCGGGGAGCCAACTCCCCGATCACCCGGCTCGTCGCCGGGCTCGCCGCCACCGCGCTGGGTGTCGGCCTGAGCATCAGCGGCGCTCCCGCCGCCCACGCAGCGGAGAGCTACTTCTGCTCCGACAACACCCAGCCGTACGCGCCGGTCGCCGACGTCGAGGCCTTCGACGCGGGCACCGCCGTCACCGGCCTCTCCGTCACCAAGGGCACCACGCCGGACGAGTTCACGGGCTCCTACATCGGCTACATCGCCGACGCCCTCGGCAAGGGCAAGGACCTGCTGCTGTTCCGGCTGCACAGCGACGTGATCGACGGCACCGGCGCGGACGGCCTGAAGGCCGCCGGCATCTGGGCCGGCATGTCCGGCTCGCCGGTCTACACCACCGACGGCAAGCTGATCGGCGCGGTCGCCTACAGCCTCAACTGGGACAACCTCCCCGTGGCCGGCGTCACGCCCGCCGAGTACATGAAGTCCATCGGCAGCACCGCGCTCGGCACGGCGTCCACGATGAAGATCAACAAGGACAAGCTCAAGGTGAGCTCGGCCGGCACCACCGTCGCCGGGACGAACCTGGCCGGCGCCAGCCTGTCGCAGGTGAAGACCGTGAACGTCGCCGGGCCCGCCGGCACCCGGGCCAACGAGCTCACGAACCTCACCCTCGCCCGCACCCCGAAGACCGCGAAGTCCGCGAGCACCCTGCGCAGCCGCAGCTTCCTGCCGGCCGCCGCGCAGCGGAACGTCACGGAGCCGCTCGTCGCGGGCGGGTCCGTCGCCGCGCTGTACGCCAGCGGCGACCTGATCGCCGGCGCGATCGGCACCGTCACGGCCATCTGCGGCGACACGGTCTACGCGTTCGGGCACCCGATGGACGCCATCGGCAAGACCCTGCTCGGCATGGCGAACGCCTCGACCGCGCTGATCGTGCCCGACGGCACCGGCTGGTACGGCTCCTACAAGCAGGTCTCCCGGATCGGCGACCCGATCGGCATGATCACCCAGGACCGGACGGTGGGCATCCGCGGCACCATCGGTGACGTCACCTCCTACGGCGTGGACGTGGCCGTGCAGGACGCCTCCGGCGCCGAGGTCGCCACCTACCACTCCGACGTGATCAACCCGGAGGTGGGCGCGAGCGCGGTGGCCTCCCTGACCACCCAGGCCACGTACGAGCAACTCGACGAGTGGTACTCCGGCACCGGCAAGGTCTCCTGGACCATCGCCTACACCCGCGCCGACGGGACGACCGGCACCCTGACCAACACGCAGGTGGTCGCCGACAACTACTGGTTCGGCGAGTACGCCGGCGAGTACCCGGCCAACGACGTGTGGGCGATCAGCGACAACGAGTTCGAGGACGTCACCATCGACAGCGTCCAGGTCACCGTCCAACTGCTCAGCGCGGACATGCTCACCTACGCGGCGTCCGGCGTCCAGG
>JAGQUI010000568.1 GCA_020438595.1 Propionibacteriaceae bacterium
GGCCCCGGTCACCGGGCCCGCCGACTGGACGGCGGGGACACGACGTGTCGGCGACGTTGCCCTGGCGAAACGGCGGCTCAACTGGAGCGCCGGCACCGACATGCGGTCCGGCCTGGAACGCGTATGGAAATGGATGACGGAGGCCCCCCCCGCGTGAGCATCGATCTGAGCGTCGTCGCGCCCTGCCTCAACGAGGAGGCCAACCTTCCCCTGCTGGTCGACCGGCTGATGGCGGCCTCCGCCGAGGACGGGGTGTCGCTGGAGGTCGTGCTGGTCGACGACGGCAGCACGGACGGCACGTGGGGGGTGATCCAGGAGCTCGAGAAGGCCCACCCCGGCGTGGTGAAGGGCGTGCGCCACTCGCGCAACATGGGCATTCCCGCCGGCTGGCGTTCGGGGACCGACGCCGCGTCGGGTGCGTACGTGGGCTTCATCGACTCCGACCTGCAGAACCCCCCCGAGGAGATGCTCACCCTCCTGCGGCGGCTGCGCGAGTCGAGCTACGACATCGCCCAGGGCACGCGGTCGAGCATCGGGCGCCTCAAGGACTCGCGCCTGGCCTTCTCCCGGGCGCTGAACGTGATCCTCAACACCACGTTCGGGATGCGGGCGACCGACAACAAGTCGGGCTTCGTCGTCGGACCCCGCGGGGTGATGGACGACATCCTCCGCCACCGGGGCAGCTACAACCACTTCCAGACATTCATCGCGGTGTCCGCGGTGTCCAAGGGGTACTCGATCCTGGAGGTCGAGACCCTGTTTCAGAATCGCAACGCCGGCGAGTCGTTCCTCACCACGCGGTCGTGGGCGGTGTCGCGCGAGGCGTTCGCCGACCTGCCGCGGGCGTTCGTCGAGTTCCGGGTGCGTTCGCATCGGCGCCGCCGCGGGGCCCTGGGGCCGATGCGCAACCCCCGCCAGGCCGTCCGGCACCCGTACCGCGGCTGGCGGCGCGTGTGGTTCGAGGCGTTCTTCGCCACCATGCCGGCGCACAAGTGGCTCATCACCCGCCGCGCCCGCGACATCTACCTGGAGCTGCAGGGCTCCCAGTGGTGGGGACGCGACCAGATCGCCGACCTCCAGCTGGCCAAGCTTCAGCGCCTGGTGCAGCACGCGTACGTGCACGTGCCGTACTACCGCCGGGCCATGAACGAGGCGGGCCTGAGCCCCCACGATGTGCGCACGCTCGACGACCTGCGGCGCCTGCCGATGCTGACCAAGGACGACGTGCGGCGGCACCTGCACTTCGACCTGTTCGCCGACACGCACCGCAAGCGCGACATGCACCGCATCTCCACCAGTGGGTCCACGGGCGAGCCGTTCACGTGCTACGCCGACCGGCACCAGCTCGAGGTGCGGTTCGCCACCACGCTGCGCGCCCTCGAGTGGACCGGGTGGCGGTTCGGCGACAAGCAGGCGTGCCTGTGGCATCAGACCCTCGGCATGTCGCGCAGCCAGGTCATTCGCGAGCGGATCGATGCGTTCTTCATGCGGCGGCTGTTCATTCCGGCTTTCGAGATCAGCCCCGAGACGCTCGAGTCGTTCGTGCGCACCATCCGCGAGTACCGCCCCGTGCTGCTCGACGGATACGCCGAGTCGCTGAACTTCCTGGCCACGTACATCCGCCAGGGCGGCGACCCGGGCTTCCAGCCGCGCGGCGTGATGTCCTCGGCTCAGGCCCTGCCCGGCAACATCCGCCAGGTCATCGAGTCGGGCTTCGGCACCGAGGTGTTCGACAAGTACGGCAGCCGCGAGTTCTCGGGCATCGCGTACGAGTGCCGCGAGGGCCACGACCACCACGTGATGGACGAGAGCTACATCGTCGAGCTGCTGGTCGACGGCCGGCCGGCGAAACCCGGCGAGATCGGCGAGATCGTCATCACCGACCTCAACAACTTCTCGGTGCCGCTCATCCGTTACCGCATCGGCGACCTCGCGGCCGCCGTCGACCAGACCCAGCCGTGTCCCTGCGGCCGGGGGCTCAGCCGTATCGGGCGCATCGAGGGACGCACCCAGGCCATCGTTC
>JAGQUI010000569.1 GCA_020438595.1 Propionibacteriaceae bacterium
GCTGGTGCGCCCAGTACCAGGAGTTCATCACCGACTCCGAGCAGAAGATCGCCCGGCCCAAGCAGATCTACACCGGCTACCAGACCCGCAGCTACGTCCCGATGGAGCTGCGCGGCTGAGTGCGGACGACGGGTCCGCGCGGACCCGTCCCGACCCGGCCGGGAACCGCTCCCGCCGAAGTCAGGAGGGAATCGTCCGAACCAGCTTGCGTGACAACCGCTGCGTGGCAAGGTATTCCCCATGAGTTCAAAGTTGAGCGCTGCCCAGGTGCAGGTGACGAGTCCCGATGATGTCCGCAACGTCGTACTGATCGGAAACGCGGGCTCGGGGAAGACGTCCCTGTTCGAGCAGCTGCTCAAGGCCCGGATCGCGGGCTACCGCGGCGAGAAGGAGGACGCCGAGCGCGCCGCCCAGCTCTACGTCGCCTCGGTGGAGAACCGCGGCGTCCTGGTGAACTTCCTGGATGCGCCGGGGCACCCCGACTTCGTCGGCGAGCTCCGCGCCGGCATCCGCGCGGCCGACGCGGCCGTCTTCGTGACCTCGGCGGCCGACGGCATCGACGGCGCCGCCCAGGCGTTGTGGGACGAGTGCACGGCGGCCAACCTGCCCCGGATCATCGCGCTGACCAAGCTGGACGCCGGCCACGCCGACTTCGACGACTCGGTCGCCGCGGCGCAGGCGGCGTTCGGGGAGGGCGTCCTGCCCACCCACGTGCCCACGCTCGGCCCGGACGGGATCATCGGCAACATCGGCCTGCTCAGCCTGGAGGAGCACGACTACTCCGGGGCCGAACTGGTGAACCGCAAGCTCACCGCCGACGACTCGCACGTGGAGACCTACCGTGGCCCGCTGATCGAGGCGATCATCCAGGAGGCGGAGGACGACTCCCTGATGGACCGCTACCTCGGCGGCGAGGAACTCGACACCGACTACCTGCTCGACGACCTGATGAAGGCCGTCGCCACCGCCAACCTGTTCCCGGTGCTGCCGGTGTCCTCCAACACCGGGGTCGGCACCGAGGAGTTGCTGCGCCTGATCGCGCACGGCTTCCCCACCCCGTCCCTGCACCCGAACCCGGCGGCCACGTCCCCGGACGGCACCGAGCTGCCGCACCCGCCCACCGACCCGGACGCGCCGCTGGTCGCCCAGGTGATCCGCACCACCACCGACCCGTTCGCGGGCCGGCTGTCGATGGTGCGCGTCTTCTCCGGCACCCTGCGCACCGACGACGTCGTGCACGTCGCCGGGCACCGGCCGCAGGCCGAGGACCAGCCCGACCAGAGCAGCGACGAGCGGATCGGCCTGATCCAGGCCGCCGTCGGTACCGAGCTGCAGCCGCGCAGCACGGCGATCGCCGGCGAGATCGTGATGCTGCCGAAGCTGACCACCGCCGAGACCGGCGACACCCTGTCGTCGAAGGAGCATCCGGTGCTGGTCGAGCCGTGGGCGCTTCCGGAGCCGCTGCTGCCGCTGGCGATCCGGGCCGCGACCCGCAACGACGAGGACAAGCTGGCCGGTGCCCTGCAGCGGCTCGCGGTCGAGGACAGCACCGTCCGGCTCGACCGTGGCGGCAACGACCAGCTCGTGCTGTGGACGACCGGCCAGGCGCACGCCGACCTGGTGCTGGCGCGGCTGTCCGAGCGCTACGGCGTGAAGGTCGAGCAGGAGGAGCTGAAGATCCCGCTAAAGGAGACCTTCGTCGCGAAGGCCACCGCGCTGGGCCGCCACGTGAAGCAGTCCGGCGGCCACGGCCAGTACGCGGTCTGCAACATCGAGGTGGAGCCGCTGCCGCGCGGCGAGGGCTTCGAGTTCGTGGACAAGGTCGTCGGCGGCGCGGTGCCGCGGCAGTTCATCCCCAGCGTGGAGAAGGGCATCCGCAACCAGCTGGAGAAGGGCGTGTTCGCCGGCTTCCCGATGGTCGACGTCCGGGTCACCCTGTTCGACGGCAAGGCCCACTCGGTGGACTCCTCCGACATGGCCTTCCAGCTCGCCGGCTCGCTGGCGATCAAGGAGGCGGC
>JAGQUI010000056.1 GCA_020438595.1 Propionibacteriaceae bacterium
GGCGTCGACGGCCACCCGCTCCCCGATGATCCGGGGCGACGCGGGCTGCGCCGGAGGAACGGCCGGCGCGGTCGCGGGGCGCGGTGCAGCCGGAGCTGCCTGGGCCGGGGGAGCGGCCGGGGCCGCGGGAGCCGGTGGTGGTGCCGCTGCGGGCGTGACCGGCTGCGCGACCGGCTGCGCGGGCGCCGCGGTGGTCCCCGCAACGCCCTGCCGGGACAGCTCGCGGATCGCCTCCTCGATCGAGGCCAGCCGGCGGGACAGGTCCTCCTGCCGGTGCGCGTACAACGCCTCGAGCCGCTGGTCGATGCCGGTCAGCCGCCGGGTGAGGGCGTCACGCTCCGTCAGGAGCCGGGTCACCTCCTGCGGCGCTGCCGGGTCCTGGCCTGCCTGCTCCATCACATCTCCTTGGGGGTGTCGTGGCTCCTGGTCATGGCGACGACGGCGTCGCGGGCACCCCGAAGCCACGCCGGGCGCCCGGTGTCAGTCTGCCGATCCGCGGCGATCGGGCCACAGACCCCGTCCGGGCGACACGTCCCCGGTGCGGGGGCCGACCCCGAACGTCGTCCGCGGGCTCACGCCTCCGCCGCCTCCACCCGCTTCGCGATCCGGCTGAGGGCGACGTCGGTCACGGCGAGGTACGCCGCGAGCTCCCGGCGGCTGATCCGCTCGATCAGGTCGGAGCGGGTCTCCAGCAGCTGGCGGTAGCGCTGCTCGGGCGGGTTGCGCAGCGTCGCCGCGTCCGCCTGCAGCGTGATCGCGTAGGCCATCGAGAGCGCAGTGGCCAGCCGGGACCACGGCAGCTGACGAGTGCCGAGCCGGTCGATCAGGCGGTAGTCGAACCCGTGCACGACGCACGGCTCGATCGCCGCCACCGTGTGGATGCTCACCCCCTGCACGGCCACCTGCAGGTCGCCGGCGCGGGGGTGCAGGTTGCGCTGTACGACCTGGCGGACGCCCTCCGGCGCCAGGGCAGGCATCGAGACGAGCAGCTCGCCCTCCTCGGCGAAGAAGGTGATCACCGTGCGGCCCCGCGCGTCCGGCATCTGCGCCTTCAGCAGGCCCTCCTCCACGTAGTACACGTAGGGGTGCACCTCGCCCGCGGAGAACAGCACGTCACCGGGATCGAGGTGCACGCTGCGGATCGTGCGGGCGACCGCCTCCCACTGCGGCAGTTCGGCCCCGGCGTACGCCTCCAGCAGCAGGCGGACGGTGCGCAGCAGGTACGCGCTCGCGGTACCGGAACGGATCATTCACACCTCCTCGACCGGTGCCACCATCGGACCACAAACGGGTCGATGTCCTTCGTGGCGGTCGGGGTTCGGCCCACTCCCAGAGTAGGTGAACGGAGCGGTCAAGACCTACTGAAGCCCCAAGTCGCGTCGATTTCCGGCCGGGGACGCCGGCGAGGATCAGTCGGTGATCGCGACGGCGATCCGTCCGTGGGCCGCCCCGCCCAGCAGCCGCGCCGCGGCGTCGATCGCCCCGTCCAGCGGGACGGTCTCGGTCAGGTCGTCGAGAACCCCGGGCGGCACGTCCCTGGCCAGCCGCGCCCAGGCCGCCTCGCGGTCGGCCAGGGACGCCTGGACCGAATCCACCCCGGCCAGCGTGACCCCGCGCAGGATGAACGGGATCACGCTCGCCGGCAGCGACGCGGAGCCGGCCAGGCCGCAGGCGGCGATCGTCCCGCCGTAGCGGGTCTGGGAGATCGCGTTCGCGAGCACCTCGCCGCCGACGGTGTCGACGACCGCCGACCAGCGCTGCGACTGCAGCGGACGTCCGGCGCCGGCCAGTTCGTCGCGCGGCACGATCGTCGTCGCGCCGAGGCCGTGCAGGTAGTCGCCGTACTCCGCGGCCCGTCCGGTGAGCGCGG
Source organism: Propionibacteriaceae bacterium (assembly GCA_020438595.1). The sequence continues at coordinate 1,871 of JAGQUI010000056.1, forward strand.
CGACGTGGTGCCCGGCCGCTGCCAGCAGCAGGATGGCGATCGAGCCCACCCCGCCGGTGGCGCCGCTGACCAGGACCGGCTGCTCCGGGGTCGAGGCGAGGCCGTCCCGTTCCAGCCGCAGCACGCACAGCGCGGCCGTGTAGCCGGCCGTGCCCAGCGCGCCGGCCCGGGCCGGCGCGAGCCCCTCGGGGAGCCGGACGAGGAAGTCGCCCGGCACCCGGGCCTGCTCGGTGAGCCCACCGTTGCGGGTCTCCGACAGCCCGGTTCCGTTCAGCACCACGACGTCGCCCGGACGCCAGCGGGGGTCGTCCGAGGCGGCCACGGTGCCGACCAGGTCGATCCCGGCGACCAGCGGCGGCGTCCGGACCACCCCGGGGCGCCCGGTCAGCGCCAGCGCGTCCTTGTAGTTCAGGTCGGAGAAGGCGACGTCGATGAGCACCGGCCCGTCCGACTCGGGAGGCGGCCCGACCTCCTCCAGCGCGGCGGTGTTCACCGGCTCCCCGGCGGCTGCGGACTCCGACTTCCTGATCACGATCGCTCTCGGCATGCCCCCATCCTCCGCCGTGCCCGGCAGGAGGGGGCAGCTGTGGTGCAGAGTGGACGGGTGAGCGTGGAGCGTCCTGTCGTCCAGACCACCGCCGGTGCTGTCGAGGGGGTGTGGCGCGACGGGTCCGCCGCCTTCCTCGGCGTCCCGTTCGCCGAGGCGCCGGTGGGGGAGTTGCGGTTCGCCGCACCCGTCCCGGTGCGTCCGTGGGACGGGGTGCGGGACGCGAGCCGTCCCGGCCCGACCCCGCAGCGGCGGCCGTTCGGGCCGGTGACGACGATCCCGGAGCCGTCCTACCCCGGCGAGGCGACCCTGAACCTGAACGTGTTCACTCCCGCTCCCGGCGACGTGGCCGCCGGGCTGCCGGTGCTGGTCTGGATCCACGGGGGTGGCTTCTTCGCCGGCTCCCCGTCGAGCCCCTGGTACGACGGGGCGTCCTTCAACCGCGACGGCGTCGTCACCGTGTCGCTGTCCTACCGGCTCGGCTTCGACGGGTTCGGCTGGATCGCCGACGCGCCCACGAACCGCGGCCTGCGCGACCAGCTCGCCGGGCTGGCGTGGGTGCGGGACAACATCGCGGCCTTCGGCGGTGATCCGGACCGGGTGACGATCGGGGGCCAGTCCGCCGGCGGCACGTCGGTGCTGGCGCTGCTGGCGTCCCCGCTGGCGGAGGGCCTGTTCGGCCGGGTGATCGCCCATTCCGCGGCCGACGTCTCGCTGGACCTCGCGACCGCCGAGACCATCGGACGCGACTTCGCCGCCCGGGCGGGTGTGGCGCCGGCCCGCGCCGGCTGGTCGACGCTCACCGAGGACGCGATCCTCGACGCCCAGGCGGCGCTGATGGCACCGTCCGGAGGGCCCGCGCCCGTGGCGGCCGACTTCGTCCGGCACACCCTCGCCGGCGGGGGCATCGGCCTGCCGTTCGTGCCGCTGACCGGCGACGACGTGCTGCCGAGGGGGGTCCTCGAGGCGATCCGGTCCGATGCCGGCTCCGGCACGGACCTGCTCGCGGGCACGGTCGCGCACGAGTTCAGCGCCGCGCCGCCGGCGCTCCGGGAGGCCTGGGCCGGCACGGACGCCGCGCAGGCGCTCACCGGAGGCGGCCTCGACGCGGCCACCGCGGCAGCCTACGTCGCCGGCCACCCCGAACTGGTCTGGACGGCGGACGTGTGCAGCCAGCTCGTCACCGACCTCACCTTCCGGATTCCGCTGCTGGCGTGGGCGGACGCGCGGGCGGGCCGCACGTGGCTCTACGACTTCCGCCGGCCCTCGCCGGTGGTCGGCCTGGCCGCGCACTGCCTGGAACTGCCGTTCGCCTGGGACCTGCTCGGGGCCGAGGGCGTCGCCGTCGTCGAGGGGCCGACCCCGCCGCAGGAACTGGCGGACGAGATGCACGGCGCCTGGGTGGGCTTCATCGCGTCCGGGGATCCCGGCTGGCCCGCCTGGGACGGCCGGGGCGCCCGCGGGTTCGGCGGGGACGGGCAGGACGGCTACGCGCCGAGCCGGCTGCTGGCGGACGCGCTGCGGGCCCGGACCGCCTGACGCGGGGTGGCCGGGGCCCGGTAGGCTGCAGGCTGTGGAGGACCCGAAACGCCAGGCCTGGATGTACCTCGTCGCCGGAGTGGTGGCGGTCATCGCAGCGATCTACTTCATCGCCACGGCCGGCCAGGCCAACGATTCCTGGGGGCTCCTCGACTACGCGATCCTCGGCATGGGCCTCGTCGCGATCTACCGGGGCGTGAAGGGGTTCCGTGCCCTCCGCAACGGGGACGCGGGGCCTGCCGGCGGCAGCACCGGCCCGAAGCGGATCAACCGGCCCGACCGACGGCCTCCGGGCGATTCGGACCAGGGCTAGCCGGGCGCCAACGTCGGCACCGAGCCCAGCAGGGCGATGCCGAGCAGCGTGATCAGCAGCAGGGCGAGGGCGAGCCAGCGCAGGCTCCGGGGCCCGGCCGATCGCCGCGCCCTGATCCTCGCCGGCCTGGCTTCGGCCGATGCCGCAGCGGGCGCCGGCTGCGGCGCTGAGATCATGCCACGGCAGTGCGGGAACCGCGTGCAGCCCCAGAACCAGGTCTCCGACCGGCCGTCCTCGCCGGCCCGGCGCAGTTCCATCGGCGACTCGCACAACGCGCAGGTCAGGTTCACGGCCGGCAGGCGTTTCGACGCGGCCACGCGACGGGCCACCGACACGGTCACGGCTACCATGATGGCCGGCGGACTTCTTGGGGGCAACACATCTCACCGGAGAGGCTAGCGGGCCGCAGGCCGCCTCCGCTGTCCCCCAAAAGGGGGAATTTCTCAGCTTCTTCTCAGCGTATTCGGATGCGAGGGCACGCTGCTCCGGCATGTATTTGGAATGACTGGTCAGTTTAACTACTCTGGTGGGTGACCCGAAGGAGCACGATCCGTGACCACCACAGCCACCCGCCCCCGGGACGACCTCGAAGGGGTCGATCCCGACCCGTCCCCGACCGACGCGACCACCGCGCCGGAACCGGTCGTCCGCGCCACCGCCCTGCAGCTCGACGGACGGCGCGGCCGCGTCTTCGGGCCCGTCGACCTCGACCTCGCACCCGGCACGCTCACCCTGGTCACCGGCCGGGCCGGCAGCGGGAAGACCTCACTCCTGCTCACGCTGGTGGGGCGGCTGCGGCCGAACCGCGGCTCCGACCTGGTCGTACTCGGACGGCCGCTGCCCGCGCGGGCGGCGGGGGTGCAGCGGCGCAGCGCCGCGGTGGGTGTGCACGGCCTCGACGACCTGGACGAGGAGGTGACCGTCGCAGCCACGATCCGCGAGCGCGAGGCGTGGCTGGCGCCCTGGTACCGGATCGTCCGCCCGCCGGACGACGAGCGGGTGGCGCAGGTGTGCGCCGAGGTGTTCGGACGCAACCCTGTGCCCCGGGGACGCCAACTCATCCACGAGCTCGACGAGGCCGCCAACCTGCAGTTGCGGCTCGCCCTCGCCCTGCTCAGCGATCCCCGACTGGTCGTGGTCGACGACATCGACGCCCTGCACGACACCGAGAGCCGACGGCTCGTCTGGGAGTCGCTGCGCGCGCTGACCCGGCGCGGCGTGACCGTCGTCACCGCTGCCGCCACGGCCGGCGAGCTCACCCGGCTGGGCTGGGACACCCTGCCGAACCACGTCGCCCTGCCCTGACCACCCACGAACCACCGACCCACGAGAAGAACGATGTTTGCCTGGACCTCCCACGGAACCGAGCTGAAGCGCTTCGGCCGCCAACCGATCACCCGCGCAGCGATCGCGGTGATGCTGCTGATCCCCCTCCTCTACGGCGCCATGTACGTCTGGGCGTTCTGGGATCCGACCACCCACATGGACGAACTGCCGGTGGCGCTGGTCAACGCCGACGTCCCCGCGAAGGACGACGACGGCACCCTGCAGCACTACGGGCAGGACGTGGTCGACGAACTGCTCGACGACGGCTCGGTCGGCTGGACGGTGGTGGACGCCGACACCGCCGCCGCGGGGGTCGAGGCCGGCACCTACTACTTCGCGGTCACCGTCCCCACGGACTTCACCGGCGACGTGCTCTCCCTCGGCGAGGACGACCCGACCGCGGCGCGGATCATGGTCAGCTACGACGACAGCAACTCCTTCCTCGCCTCCACCCTCGGCCGCACCGCGATGCTCGAGGTGCGCGACGCCGTGAACAAGAAGGTCAGCAAGGAGGCGGTGAACACGCTGCTGGTCGGGGTCGGGGACGCCCGCGACGGCTTCGCGAAGGCCTCCGACGGCGCGTTCGAGCTGGCGGACGGGCTGAGCGAGGCGGCCGACGGCGCGGACCGGCTCGACGTCGGGGCCCAGGACCTCGCCGACGGCGCGGCACGGCTCGCGGCCGGCACCGACGACCTCGGCACGGGCGGCGCCACCCTGCGCGACAAGCTGAAGGAGTACGTCGCCGGCGTGAAGCAGGCCGGCGCAGGCGCCGAGGAGCTCAGTGCCGGGGCCGCGAACCTGACCGCGTTGCAGGACGGCCTGGCCCGGGCCGCCGACACCGGCACCGGGGCTCCCGCGCTGGCCGCGGGCATCGACCAGCTCGCCGCGGGCGTCACCACGCTCGCCGACGGCGCCACCAGCTACGCGCAGGGGGCGACCGGCTACGCCACCGGCGCCGGCACCTGGGTGAGCGGTGCGAAGCAGTGGCTGGGCGGGGCGTCGGCCGCCACGGCGAGCGACGGGCAGCTCGCCCTCGGCACGAAGCAGCTCGCCTCGGGCGCGTCCGACCTCGCCGACGCGACCGGATCGGGTTCCACCCTCGGCCACGGGGCCGCGGCGGTGGCGTCCGGGGCCTCCGACCTCGCCGACGGCCTGGACGGCGTCGACGGGCTGCTCGCCATGGCCCAGTCCGCGCTCGCCGACGGCGACACCGACGCGGCCACGACCTACCTGGCCGCCGCCCGGAAGGCGGCGGATTCCGCGCACACCAGCGCGAAGAGCCTGGCCGGCGGCGCCGCCCAGGTGCAGGGCGGGATCGCGAAAGTGCACTCCGGCGCGGCCGACCTCGCCGACGGCGCCGGCGCGCTCCAGTCGGGCTGGAGCAGTATCCACGCCGTCCTCACCTCGGACGGGCAGCTGGGCGCCGGGCTCGACGCCCTCGCCACCTCGCAGCAGCAACTCTCCGCCGCCGCGGACTCGCTGACCGCGGGTGCCGCGCAGCTCGCCGACCCGACCACCCTCGCCGAGGTGCAGCAACTGCGCGACGGCGCGAACCGACTCGCCACCGCGCTGACGACCATGAGCACCGCGGCCGCCGACCCCGCGACCGGCATCCCCGCCCTGCAGGCGGGCCTGCAGCAGTTGGTCGCCGGGTTCGACGACAGCGACCCCGAACAGGGCCTCATCGCGGGGGCGAAGGCGCTGCACGGCGGCGCGTCCGACCTGGCCGACGGCCTGGCGCAGGCCGACGCGGGGGCAGCGGAACTGAGCGACGGCAGCAGCGAGATCGCCGCCAACACCCCGGACCTCGCCTCCGGCCTCGCGGACGCGGAGTCCGGCGCCACGAAGCTGGGCGACAAGCTCGCCGACGGCGCGCAGGAGATCCCCGACGACAGCGCCGCGGTCCGGCACGACCGGGCGAAGGCCGTCTCCACCCCCGTGCAGCTGTCCAACAGCCACGTGTGGAAGGCCGACTCCTGGGGCGAGGGCTTCGCGCCGTTCTTCATCCCGCTCGCGCTGTGGGTGGGTGCCCTGATCACGTGGCTCCTGCTGCGGCCGCTCCAGACCCGGGCACTGATGACGTCGGTGAACGGCTTCCGGATGGCGTGGGGCTCGCTCAACTCCGCCCTGCTGCTCTCGCTGGGCCAGGTGGTGATCATGCTGTCGGTGATGCACTTCGCGATCGGGCTCGACCCGCAGAACGTGCTGGCGACCTTCGCGTTCACGCTGCTCGCCGCGGCCGCGTTCTTCGCGCTCCAGCAGTTCTTCCAGGTGACGCTGGGATCCGCGGTGGGCAAGGTGGTGATCATCGTGCTGCTGATGGTGCAGCTGGCGTCTGCCGGAGGCACCTACCCGATCCAGACCACGCCGTCGTTCCTGCAGGCGATCAGCCCGTACCTGCCGATGACCTACGTGGTGAACGGCCTGCGTGAGGCCATCACCGGCGGCATCGAGACCCGTTTCTGGTCCAGCGTGGCGGTCCTGGCCGCTATCTTCGTGGTGTCGCTGGCAGCCACCTCGATCGCGTCCGCCCGCAAACGGATGTGGACGATGGCCCGGTTGCACCCGGCGCTGAGCATCTAGGAGGCGGGGATGATCGCATCGGCACGGCCGAGGCAGGACGGCCGGGTCTCCCGCCGCGAGAACACCCGCGAGCTGATCATGGACGCAGCCACCGAGCTGTTCGCCGCCCGCGGCGTCACGTCCACCTCGATCGACGACATCGCCGCCACCGCGGGAATCGCCAAGGGGTCGATCTACTACAACTTCGAGTCCAAGGCCGGCCTGGTCGAGGAGATCATGGCCCACAACAGCGAACTCCTGGCCGAGGTGCTGCGGGCCGCGACCCTGGGCCGGACCGGCACCGACCTGCGCGACCAGGTGGTGCGCGCGCTGCTGGGGCTCGTCCGGGAGCACTCCGCGGCCGCGCGGGTGATGGTCACCGAGCTGTTCCGCACCGAGCGGTCCTGGCGGGAGGCCATCGAGCGCTGGCGCGGACTGGCGCTCTCGCCGCTGATCGACGATCTCAGGGCGGCGGGCGTCGAGCCGGTCGTGGCGGACGTGCGGGCCGCAGCGATCGTCGGCGCCACCCTCACCGCGGGCCTGGAGTGGCTGGTCTTCCACCCCGAACGCAGCTACGAGCAGGTGGCGGACGCGGTACTGGCCACGCTCGGCCGCTGATCCACGGGGGGCCGGCCGCTCAGCGCATCGGCGGCTGCTGCCCCTGCTGGGCGACCACGCCGGCGGACTGCTTGGTCGAGCCCGGCTGGCCATCGCCGATCGGCTCCACCACGACGGCGGTGCCGTAGGCGCAGACCTCGGAGAACGCCTGGGCGATATCTCCGGTGTCGAAGCGCATTCCGACAATGGCGTTTGCGCCGCGTGCGGTCGCGTCCTGCCACATCCGCTGCATGACCTGCTGGCGGCTGTCGTAGACGAGCTTGGTGTATTCGTCGACCTCGCCACCGCCGATCGAACGGAAACTGGCGACGATGTTTGCACCGATATTCGCGGCGCGGACGGTCATGCCCATGACTTCGCCGAGCACGGCCTCGATGCGGTAACCCGGAATGTCGTTGGTAGTGACGATCAGCATGGCGCAATCCTAGGGCCCGGCGCCGGAGCCAGCGGGCCCCGCCCGGGAACCCGCCCGCGTGGGGGCCGGTCGAGCCGCGCGGAGGCGGCGCGGGCGTTGCGGCACCGGCCCGATTCGGCGGGCCGGCCTTTCCCGGACGTGCGCAACGGGCGCGAATCGACCCGGAGCATTTGCGAACGGGCGTAATCCCGGCGGCTATTCCAGCGCTGTCCCGCCCGGGAGCATTTCACATTTGCGGAATAGTGGCCGGGAGGTCAGGCGCGCAGGTAGGCGTCGCGCAGGGTGTCGTCGGAGCTCTGCCGGAACTGGACGTACATGCCGAGCCCCGCCACCACGAGGTAGCCGACGCCCCACAGGGCGTGCCGGGTCAGGTCGAACTGCCAGGCGGCCTGGCTGAGCCATTCCAGGCGTGCGCCGAGGAGCAACTGCACCCCGTCGATCACCCCGCCGGCACCGACGAGCGCGGTCAGCACGATCAGCAGGACCCGGGGCAGGTTGAGCGTCCAGCCCACCATCACCAGTCCTGCGGCCACGACGAGGCCGGTCGCGAACGCGATCCAGCCGGGCAGGTGCAGCGCGCTGGACACCACCTGGCCCAGCCCCCAGCCCACGGCGCCCATCGAGAGCAGCACGCCGATCGTGTAGAACGCGAACGACAGCCAGGCGGTGAGCAACGCGGCCACGATGGCGGTCGCCCACCAGGGCACGATGTTGAACATCCCTCCGGGAACCCACTGGATCAGCAGGGCGTGGAGCAGGATCCCCCCCAGGAACCCCACCAGGGCGCCCCACAGCGCCAGGACCACCCGGGCCGCCGAGTAGCCGATGAAACAGAAGATCAGGCCCAGGCCGATTTCGGCCAACCCCACCCAGACCTGGTCCAATGCCAGAACCATGCAGCGAGGGTACCCGGCCGCGCCGGGAAAGCCTATCCAAACGGGAAACTTTGGTCGCCAGAACTCCATAATCGGACGAGAAACCGTCGAAATCCGGCATTCTTGTCCCCCATTTGGGGGATAGCGGACGCGGGTCCGGCGGTCACGACTGCCGGGCCGGGCCGGGCGTCCGCGGTTCCCACGGCACATGCGGAGGCACCCGCCGATCCGGTGCCCGGTGGCGAGACCCGGCGCCTGCGTCCATGCGGCCGGGGACAATGGAGGCATGGCCCAGACCGAATCCGCCGCCATCTACCTCCGACTGGCCCAGCTCGGCCTGCCGACGCCCGCGCACATGCAGGACTCCGCCACCGCGAAGCTCGTCGCGCCGATCCTGGCCCGCCAGCGCGAGCTCAGCCGGCGCCTCGCCGATCGCCTGTGCGCCGCGGACGGCCGGATCCAGAACTGGCTGGACGACTACCTGGCCGACACCGGCGTGGCCCCGAAGCTGCCCCGCCGCACGTTCGTCCTGGACGAGCCCGGACTGGCCCGTGCGCTCTCGCTGCCGCGGGACTCCGACGAGTTCACCTCGCCGCTGCTGAGCAGCTACCGGCTCGCCAACGGCGTCCTGCACAACCCGGCGAACGACCGCCGCACGACGGCCGGCGTGTTCCACATCGCC
>JAGQUI010000570.1 GCA_020438595.1 Propionibacteriaceae bacterium
CAGCCGAACCCGTCGACGAACTCACCCCACGCGTCGTAGTGCTCGGGCAGGCCGCGCAGCGCGATGGTCGCGTTGGTCACGGACGAGCCACCGACGGCCCTGCCGCGCGGCACGTGCACCATCCGCGGCGACGCCCCCGCCTGCGCCAGGTACCCCCAGTCGTGGGTCTCCTTGATGATGCGGTACGCGTGCGTCACCTCGGCCGGCCAGCGGCCGGGCAGATGGTGCGGCCCGGCCTCCAGCAGCAGCACCTCCGTGCCCGGGTCGGACAGGCGCGCGGCGACGATGCAGCCCGCCGTACCGGCCCCGCACACCACGACGCGCATCGGCCGGGTGTCCCCTACCCCGCGGCCAGGCGGCCGCCGTCGACGACCAGCACGTGCCCGGTGATGAAGCTCGCCGCGTCGCTGAGCAAGAACATGATGGGCCCGACCGCCTCGCCGACGGTGCCGATGCGCCCCAGCGGCGACTTGGCCACCAGGCGCTCGCGCAACGCCGGGTTGGCGTTGAACAGGTCCTCCACCATCTCCGTGGCGACAGTGCCCGGCGCGACGGTGTTGACGAGGATGTCGTGCGGGCCGAGCTCGACCGCGAGCGTGCGGGTGACGGCGTCGAGCGCGGCCTTGCTGGCGTTGTACGGGCCGATGTTCGGCAGGCCGGTGAGGCCCGCCACGGACCCCAGGTTGACGATGCGCCCCCCGCGCTCCTGGGCGATCATCACCCGCGCGCACGCCCGGGAGAACGCGCTGGCGCCCAGCAGGTTGACCCTCATCACGTCGTCCCACTCGGCCAGCGGCGTCTCGGTGATGGGGTGGTAATAGGGGTTGATGCCGGCGTTGTTGACCAGACCCCACAGGTGGCCACCCAGATCGTCGGCGGCGTCGAGCGCGTCGATGATGGCGTCCGTGTCGGCCACATCCCCGGCGACGCACCGCACCCTTTCCTCAGCACCCCACGCGGCGTCGAGCGCCTCGCGTCCACGGGCGACGGCCACGACGGACGCCCCTTCGTCGAGCGCGGCCCGAACCACACCCGCGCCGATTCCGCGAGACGCCCCCGTCACGATCACGACGCGATCTTCGAGACTCATCCGGTCGGTCATTCGGCTTATTCTAGTCACGGGTCCGCTCGGTAGACTGACCCGCGAAATCGACACGTGTCGGGTGACCGACGACGCCCGAAAGGAACGCCGCATGTCCGGACTCAGCTACGCATTCACGGAGGAGCAGGAGGACCTTCGCCAGATGGTGCGCGAGTTCGCGCAGGCGGAGATCGCCCCGCTCGTGGAGGAGGCCGAGCGCCACGAGAAGTTCCCCGTGGAGATCCTGCCCAAGCTCGGTGAGCTCGGCCTGCTCGGCATCGTGTTCCCCGAGGAGTACGGCGGCATCGGCGCCGACAAGATCATGGAATGCATCTTTGTCGAGGAGATGGCGAAGGTCTGCGCCGGCATCACCGCGTCCGTCAACGCGCACGCCGACCTCGCCGCGTTCCCGATCTACAAGTTCGGCACCGACGCCCAGAAGGAGAAGTACCTCCCGAAGTCCATCGAGGGGACCCTCGTCGGCGCGTACGCCATCACGGAGCCCAACACGGGCTCGGACGCCGCCGGCCTCGCGACGCGCGCCGTCAAGAAGGGCGACAAGTACGTCATCAACGGCCGCAAGAACTTCATCACGAACGGCACGCTGTGCGACTACTGCCTGGTGGCCGCCTACACCGACCCCACCAAGCGCGGCGAAGGCATCAGCGTGTTCATCGTCGACCGCAACCTGCCGGGCTTCGAGGTGACCCGCAAGCTTGAGAAGATGGGCCACCGCTCCTCCGACACGGCCGAGCTGCTGTTCGAGGACTGCGAGGTGCCCGAGGACGCCCTGCTGGGCGGCAAGGAAGGGGCATTCGAGGCCCTCATGGGGGCGCTCATCACCGGCCGCGTGTCGCACGGCGTGAAATCCGCGGCCATCGCGCAGGCCGCGTTCGAGGCGGCCCGCCAGTACGCCACCGAGCGCGAGGCGTTCGG
>JAGQUI010000571.1 GCA_020438595.1 Propionibacteriaceae bacterium
GGTAGCCCGAGCACGCCGCCGCGTTCGAGGAGGGTCGCACGGAGTTGTTGGAGGTCGAGCCACAGGTTGTTCGCGTGGAAGAACGGATGCCGGTTCTCGTCCTGGAAGAAACGCTGCTCCTCGTCGGCTGTCTGGGCGGAATCGCGCAGGATCAGCCGCCCGTCACTGGTGCGGATGGCGAGGTGCCCACCCTTGCGGTCATTCGCGGTACGGGTACACACCTCGGCGGCATACGGTGTGCCGGTCCTGGCGAACCAGCCGGCCAGGCGAGCATCGGGGGCGGCGCCGAGGTTGTCGCCGTTGGCGAGACTGGCGTAGCGGTAGCCCCGCTCGAGCAGGGCGTCGATCAATCCACTCGCCCACAGCGCCGTGTAGATGTCGCCGTGGCCGGGCGGGCACCATTCGAGGGCGGGGTCGGCCGGCCACTCGACCGGGGCCAGATCGTCGGCGCGGACCTTCGGCTCGCGGTTCTGCAGGAAGTCCACCGGGAGGTCGTCGACCGGAAGGTCCGGGTAACGCTTCAGGTGGGCGAGGGTGTCGGTCCGGGTGCGGAAGCTGTTCATGAACAACAGCGGCAGCCGCACCCCGTGTGCCCGGCGGGCGTGACGCACCTGCTGGACGATGAGGTCGAGGAAGTTCAGGCCCTCGCGCACCGGCAGCAGCGTCTTCGCCCCATCAAGGCCCATCGACGTGCCGAGACCGCCGTTGAGCTTGATCATCACCGTCTGGGCGAGCGCTGCCCGGGCCTGGCCGGGATCGATGTCGACATCCTCCAGGCGGGCCGGGTCCACCAGGGGCCGGATCGTGTCCTCGGCGATGATTCCGGTCTCGCCTGCGGCGCAGAGGCGGTGGAACCGGCTGAACACCTCGATGGCCGGCTCGGGGATGCCGGCGCGCATCTTGCCCACGCACTCGTCCAGGGCCTGGTTCGGCGGGAGGGTCATGGGATCGCCCTCACTCTGAGTGGGTGGTTGGGTGGGTGTTGCGGGCCTGCCAGGCGCTGGCGACCATGTCCTGGACGGTGTGGCGCATCCGCCAGTCGAGGTCGCGGGCGGCGAGGTCGCCGGTGGCGACGATCCTGGCGGGGTCCCCGGGTCGTCGTGGGGCGGTCTGGGGGGTGAAGTCGATTCCGGTGACCTCCGACGTCGCGGCCATGATCTCGGCGACCGAGAGTCCGCGTCCGCTGCCGAGGTTGTAGGCGGCCTCCACAGGCCGTTCACTGGCGAGTCGCTGGGCGGCCGCGACGTGCGAGATCGCGAGGTCCTGGACGTGGACGTAGTCACGGACGCAGGTGCCGTCAGGGGTGTCGTAGTCGGTGCCGAACACTCTGGGTACCCGGCCGGCGAGCAGTGCGTCGAAGATCAGCGGGAACAGGTTGTGGGGGCTGGTGTCGTGGATGTCGGGGTAGCCGGAGCCCACGACGTTGAAGTAGCGCAGCGAGGTGTGCGCCAGGCCGGTGGCGACACCCTGGTCGCGCAGCAACCACTCGGCGACCAGCTTGGACTCCCCGTAGGGCGAACTGGGCCGCTTCGGCGAGTCCTCGGTGACCGTCGGGGTGTCGGGCGTCCCGTAGACCGCGGCGCTGGAGGAGAACACGATCCGGCCGATGCCGGCGCGGCCCATCTCCTCCAGCAGGGCCAGGGTCCCGACCACATTCTGGGAGTAGGTGTGCAGGGGGCGCTGCACCGAGACCCCGGCGTACTTGAACCCGGCCAGGTGGATCACCCCCTCGACCTGGTGCACCGCGAACGCCTCGGCGAGCGCACCACCGTCGAGGACGCTCGCCCGGACCAGCGGGACGTCCTGGGCGACGAACTCCGCGTGCCCGCTGGACAGGTCGTCGTAGGCGACGACCGGGATCCCCTGCTCGGCGAACACACGCACCACGTGGGCGCCGATATAGCCGGCTCCGCCGGTCACCAGCCAGCTCATCAGCGGATCTCCTCAGGATCGATGATGGATGCCCCGTCCACCGCGCGCACCCGGATCAGGTCGGGCGGGGGATACCCGGCG
>JAGQUI010000572.1 GCA_020438595.1 Propionibacteriaceae bacterium
ATCACGTAGCCGTCTGCCCGGGCCAGGGAGGTGACCATGTGGGAGGCGGAGCCTCTGGGGTGTGCGGGCTCGGCCGTCAACCGGCCGTCGGTTGCCGTGGTGAGCCGTGCCGGAACGATCTGGCAGCGGCCGGCTGGAGAGGCCCAGGCCGCCCCGGCGACAGCGGTGAACCAGGGCCGTTGCGTTCTTCCCAGCATCCGGTCCAGCAGCGGACGGACGAACAACTCGTAGCTGAGTTGGGCTGACACCGGGTTGCCGGGCAGTGAGATGACGGGAACGCCCTTCCAGACCGCCCAGCCCTGTGGCTTGCCCGGCTGGATCCGGACGTGGCGGAAGCTGCCTCCGGCCTCGGTGAGCACGTCGCGGACCACGTCGTAGTCACCGACGCTGGCTCCGCCGGTCAGCACCACCAAGTGGGCGCGCGGGGATATCGCGTCCAGCCATCCGGCCAGTGCGACGGGATCGTCGCGAACCGGGTCCGCCCGCACCGGAATCGCGCCGTGTAAGGCGAGCGCGGCGGCGAGTGCCCGCGAGTTCGACTCGTAGACCTGCCCGCGTCGCAGCTGCGAACCGTCCGTCACGAGTTCGTCGCCGGTCGCGCACACGGCGACTACCGGTCTGGGACTCACCAGCACGCTCACGACGCCGGCGCCCGCCAGTGCACCGAGGAGGGAGGGCGTGACGTCGGCGCCGGACCCGGCAAGTTCCGTGCCGGGCTCGATGTCGTCCCCGGCGCGGCGCACGTGGGCGCCGCATCGCGTTGGCGCCGACGTCACAGTTGCCCAGTCCCCGTTCGGTTCGGTGTGCTCCACGGGTACGACGGTGTCGGCGAAGGAGGGCAGTGGGGCGCCGGTCATGATCCGGACGCATTCGCCCGGGGCCGCCCACGGATCCGCCGCGCTGCCGGCCGGTACGTCCCCGACGACCCGAAGGCGGGCCGGAACCGCAGTGACGTCGGCGAGCCGGACCGCGTACCCGTCCATGGCCGAGTTGTCGAACCCGGGGATGCTCACCGCGCTGCGCACCGGTGCCGCCAGGACCCGTCCTGGCGCGTCGGCGAGGGCCACCGACTCGGGCCCGCTCGGCGGCGTCGCGAGCGCGAGCAACTCGACCTGGTACTGCTCGAGGGTGAGAAGCTCACGCATTCGCGGGCTCGGCCGAACCGGCCTTCCTTCCGAGCAGCACGCGGCACGTGGTCGGGGTGACCCAGGGCCGGATCTCGGTCGCGGTCCAGGGCTGTCCAGGGCCGAGGATGCCGCGGACCAGGCCGAGGTGAAGTTGGCAGATGACGGCCGGGTCGGCATCTGCCAGCGCCGCGTAGGGACAGGGCCGCAGTTCGAGAACCGGATCGGTCTCCTCGACCAGGTGTGGCTGGTAGCCGAGGTCGTTCATCGCGGCCACCAGCCTCTCCAGCGGCGGCTGGTCCGGTTCTACCTCCTGCCGGGTGCGCCTCAGCTCGTCACCCCACGCCGCGCCGGCGTCGACGGCGCGCTCGGATCGGTCGTCCACCCCACGCGCGAAGTGTCGCACCATGGCATCGGCGAGTGACTCGTAGCGCCCGGACTGGTGCCCGTGAGCGGCGCGGTAGAGGATCTTCGGCCGCCCCCGCTGGGTCCGCTGTTCGACGTCCCGGACGGCCAGGCCGGCCCGGGCCAGCGCGTCCAGGTGGAATCGGGTGGTGTTCGGATGCAGTCCGACCGCGGCGGCGACGTCACCCACCCCGACCGCGCCGCCGACGTCGCGCAGATGGTCGAGCACCTCGGCACGCATCGGGCCCAGTCGCTCCGCGGCCTCGCTCATCCCACCTCCATCTCGGATGTACCCATGATCCCCCACCACCGCAGGTTTTTCACTAGATGTTCGTAACTACGTCGGTTACGGTGTGGGCGTCCACGATCTCAGGGAGCCGCCATGACCGCCACCGCGCTGGCTGTGACCGGCCTCCGGGACACCCATGGGCGGACGGCCCGTGACCTGCGGGTGTCGTTGACCGACCGGTGCAACCTGCGGT
>JAGQUI010000573.1 GCA_020438595.1 Propionibacteriaceae bacterium
CCCCGGTGCGGTGAAGCTGATCGCCGATCGCGGCACCCGCGCCGTCCTCGGCGTCCACATGCTCGGCAGCTACGCCCCCGAGACCATCTGGGGCGCGGCCGCCGTGCTCGAGACCGAACTCACCGTCGACGACCTGCGCCAGGTCGTCTTCCCCCACCCGACCGTGTCCGAAGGCATCCGCGAGGCTGCCTGGGCCCTCAACGACTGACCCCCATCCCGAGTTGTCAGAATCTCGTGCGGCTATAGGCGCATCAGATTCTGACAACTCGGGGATCTGACGAAGAAGAACAGAAGGAACACATGCCCAAGTCACTGAACGTGAACCCGGCCGAGGTCCGCAAGGCCTCGACGATCACCGTCCCGCCGATCCCGGTGAACGCCTACTCCCAGGACTTCAACGCCGCGAAGAAGCGCTACGGCGCGGACGGCCTGGTCGCGATGCTGCACGACATGATCGCGATCCGGCAGTTCGAGTCGATGCTGAACTCGATCAAGACCACCGGCGGGTGGCAGGGCATCGAGTACAACCACAAGGGCCCGGCTCACCTGTCCGCCGGCCAGGAGGCCGCCGCGGTCGGCCAGGCCGCAGAGCTGGACGCCGACGACTACATCTTCGGCTCCCACCGCAGCCACGGCGAGATCCTCGCCAAGAGCTTCAGCGCCGCCCGCAAGATGGACGCCGACAAGCTGCAGGGCATCATGTCCGGCTTCCTCGGCGGCGACACCCTGCGCTATGCGGAGAAGATCGGCTACGAGTCGGCCGAGGAGCTCACCGAGAACTTCATCCTGTTCGGCACGCTCGCCGAGATCTTCGCCCGCAAGGTCGGCTTCAACCGCGGCATGGGCGGCTCCATGCACGCCTTCTTCACCCCGTTCGGCTCGATGCCCAACAACGCCATCGTCGGCGGCTCCGCCCCGATCGCGAACGGCTCGGCCCTGTACAAGCGGGTGAACCGGCAGCCCGGCATCGTGATCGCCAACATCGGCGACGCCTCCATGGGCTGCGGGCCGGTGTGGGAGGCCATGACCTTCTCCGCCATGGACCAGTTCCGGCAGCTGTGGCGTGAGGAGGACGGCGGCAGCCCGCCGGTGCTGTTCAACTTCTTCAACAACTTCTACGGCATGGGCGGCCAGACCGACGGCGAGACCATGGGCTACGACATCCTCGCCCGGGTGGGCGCGGGCGTGAACCCCGAGGCCATGCACGCCGAGCGGGTGGACGGCTACGACCCGCTCGCCGTCGCCGACGCGATCCAGCGCAAGAAGGAGCTCCTGCTGGCCGGGCGCGGCCCCGTCCTGCTGGACACCATCACCTACCGGATCTCCGGGCACTCCCCGTCCGATGCCTCCAGCTACCGCACCCGCGAGGAGATCGAGGCCTGGGAGGCGGCGGACTCGATCACGTCCTTCTCCGACCTGCTGGTCAGCAAGAAGGTGCTCAAGCGGGCCGACGTGGACGACCTGCAGGCGCGGATCGTGGAACGGCTGACCAGGGTGCTGGCGCTGGCGTCGAACGACGACGAACTGGAGCGGGTGGACGCCACCTACATCGAGTCGAAGATGCTCTCCAACGAGCACGTCGAGGCGTTCGGCAACGGCGAGGAGCCCGAGCTGAACGAGCCGCTGGCCGAGAACGCGCGGGTGAAGGCGATCGCGAAGAAGGTGCGCAAGACGGTCGACGCGGACGGCAAGCCGGTCTCCAAGGTGCGCATGTACCAGTTCCGCGACGGTCTGTTCGAGGCCATGGCGCACCGGTACGCCATCGACCCGACCCTGTGCGCCTGGGGCGAGGAGAACCGCGACTGGGGCGGCGCGTTCGCCGTCTACCGCGGCCTGACCGAACTGCTGCCCTACCGCCGCCTGTTCAACTCGCCCATCTCCGAGGCCGCGATCGTCGGCGCCGGGGTCGGCTACGCGCTCAGCGGTGGCCGCGCGGTCGTCGAGCTGATGTACTGCGACTTCCTCGGCCGCGCCGGCGACGAGGTGTTCAACCAGATGGCCAA
>JAGQUI010000574.1 GCA_020438595.1 Propionibacteriaceae bacterium
TCCCCCGCCGGGTCGAGCGCGGTGCGCCAGGCCTGGGCGGTGACGTCCTTGGTCAGCGGCTCGCCGAGGTTCACCGCCAGTTCGTCCCCGGCGCGGGTCTTCCAGCGCATCCCGCCGCCGTAGGCGAGGAACACCACCGGACGCACGACGTGGTCGCGCAGCGCCTCGGCGTAGCCGTACGTGTAGTCCGGCACCGAACGCCGGATGCCGTCGGCCTGCTGCTCGTAGCGGACGAACGGGATCGGGGTCGCGTCCGAACGGAACGGCGTGCCGGTGAGCGACAACCGTCGGGTGGCCAGCGCGAACGCCTGGCCGACCGCCTCGCCCCAGCTCAGCGCGTCCCCGGCGTGGTGGACCTCGTCGAAGATCACCAGCGTCTTCGCGTTGGCCGTGCGCGCCTCGTAGGCGAACGTCGCCGCCGCCACCCCCGCGTAGGTCACCGCCTGCCCCTGGAACTGGCGCGAGCGACCCCTGCGGCTACCGCCCAGGCCGGGGTCGAGGTGCAGGCCGACCTTCGCCGCCGCGTCCGCCCACTGCACCTTGAGGTGCTCGGTCGGGGTGACCACGATCACCTGCTCCACCATGCGGGCCTCCAGCAGGTCGGTGGCGACGCGCAGCGCGAACGTGGTCTTGCCCGCGCCGGGCGTGGCCACGGCCAGGAAGTCCCGCTGGCCGAGTTCGCGGTAGCGGGCCAGTGCCTCCACCTGCCAGGCCCGCAGCCGTGCGGCCGTGCCCCAGGCGGCCCGTCCCGGGTACGCAGGGGACAGGTCGTCGATCGGCACCGCTCACCTCCCCCGGCGTCGCTTGAGCATCCAGACCGCGAGCCCGATCCCGGCCAGGTCGGCCAGTGCGTCGAAGGGGTCCCCGTCCCGGTACGGGAGGAACCGCCACTGGACCAGCTCGCTCACGACAGCGTGGACGGCGAACACCCCCGCGACCAACCCGACACGCCGGGTGAGCCGTCCGAACAGGTACGTGGGCACGGCGAAGATCAAGAAGTGGACGACCTTGTCGGCGCCCGGTAGCCAGGACAACTCGATGGTCCCGTCCGGGTTCCCCGGCAGGTAGACGGCGACCAGCTGGACGGCCAGTGCGAGGCCCGCGAGAACGGGCAGCAGCCGACCCCCCGCGGGCGTCCGGTCAGGCAAGCTTCTCCAGGACCAGTTCGCGGACGCGGGCGGCGTCCGCCTGGCCGCGCATCTCCTTCATCACCGCGCCGATCAGGGCACCGGCGGCCTGCACCTTGCCGCCCCGGATCCGCTCCGCGACGTCCGGGTTCGCGGCGATCGCCGCGTCCACGGCCGCCGAGAGGGCACCGTCGTCGGACACCACGGCGAGGCCACGGGAGGCCACCACGTCGCCGGGCGACCCCTCCCCGGCCAGCACGCCGTCGATCACCTGCCGGGCGAGCTTGTCGTTCACCGTGCCCGCGTCCACCAGGCCCTGCAACTCGGCCACCTGGGCCGGCGTGATCGCCAGCGCGGCCAGCTCGATGCCGGCCTCGTTGGCCCGTCGGGCGAGCTCGGTCGTCCACCACTTCCGGGCGGACTGCGCGCCCGCCCCTGCCGCCACTGTCGCGTCGACCAGGTCGAGCGCGCCGGCGTTCACCACGTCCTGCAGTTCCAGGTCGGTGAAGCCCCACTCGGCCTGCAGCCGGGCGCGGCGCAGGTTGGGCAGTTCGGGCAGGGTGCCGCGCAACTCCTCCACCCACTCCCGGCTCGGCGCCACCGGTACCAGGTCGGGTTCGGGGAAGTAGCGGTAGTCCTCGGCCTGTTCCTTCGACCGGCCGGGGGTGGTGTAGCCCTCCTCGTGCCAGTGCCGGGTCTCCTGGTGCACCTTCCCGCCGGAGGCGAGCACCGCTGCCTGCCGCTGGATCTCGTAGGTGAGCGCCCGCTCGACGCTGCGCAGGGAGTTCACGTTCTTGGTCTCGGTGCGCAGGCCGAACTCCGTCGCGCCCTTCGGCATCAGGGACACGTTCGCGTCGCAGCGCAGCGAGCCCTGC
>JAGQUI010000575.1 GCA_020438595.1 Propionibacteriaceae bacterium
TGCACGGCGAGCTACCCGCTCACCCAGGCCGACATCGACGCCGGGCAGGTCGACAACACCGCCACGGTGAACGGCCTCTCGCCGACCCGCGAGCCGGTCACCGACACGGACACCGTCGCCACGCCGATCGACCAGGTGCCCTCGCTCAGCCTCAGCAAGACCGCGGACGCGACGTCCGGGCTGCAGGCCGGTGACGAGATCAGCTACACCCTGGTCGTCACGAACACCGGCAATGTCAGCCTCGCCGGTGTCGTCGTGAGCGACCCGATGCTCGGCGCGGTGGCCTGCCCGGCCGACCCCCTGCTGCCGGGTGAGTCGATGACCTGCACCGCGACCCCGTACACCGTCACGACGGCGGACGTGAATCGCGGCAGGATCACCAACACCGCCACCGCCAGCGCCTCCTTCTGCGGGAACGCCGGCTGTGTCGTGGTGGACTCGAGCGCGAGCGCCGTCACCACCACGAAGAGCACGAACTCTGGCGGAGGCGGCAGCAGCCTGGCCTACACCGGGTTCGGCGGCGGCACGGCGGCGCTCTACGGCGCGGGTATCCTCCTCACAGGCGTGCTCCTGCTGCTCGTGGGACGCCGTCGACGCAAGGCCTGAGTCGGGCCCCCGGGCTCGCCGCACGGATCGAAGAACCAAGGAGATCATGAACCTCAAGCACCTCAGTGGGGCCGCGCTCGCCCTGGTCCTCGCGACCTCGTTCGCCGGCTGTACGTCGGCCGGCACCCCGACCCCCACGCCCTCCGAGACGGCCGTCTCGGTCGACCCGAGCCGGGTGTCGCCGACCGACCTGCCCACCCCGCCGGTGGTGAAGAACCCCCAGGGCGACGTCAAGGACCTCACCCTCGGGGACTGCAAGACCGACGAGGGCGAGCAGACCGTCACGGGCACGCTCACCTCGAGCCTGGAGTCGACCGAGGACTTCCTGATCACGGTGAGCTGGACGACCGCGTCCGGCGACGTGATGGGCCGCGGGTTCCAGGTCGTGCAGAACCTGAAGCCCGGGGAGACCGCCGACGTCTCGATCACGGCGAAGGTCGCCGCGGGCGCCACCCAGTGCGTCAAGGGCGTCGAGTACGGGAAGATCAAGGCCGGCGACGCCGAGGGCTGAGCCCCGCCACCCCCGGCCGGTCGCGGGCTGCGCTCCGGTTGGTCGAGGCCGCCCGCTCCGGGCTGGTCGGGCCCGGCCGCTGTCTGCGGCGCTGAGTAAGGTGATCCGGTGATCCTGAGTGGCCTCGTCGACCTCGTCGGCAGCGAACCCGTCCTGGCCGAGGCTATCGGTGAATCGCGCTCCGGCCGGTTGCCGGCGTTCGACCTCACCCTGACCGAGGCGGCGCGGCCCCTGTTCGTGGCGGCGCTGGCCGGCCAGACCCGGCGTCCGCTGCTGGTGGTCACCTCGACCTACCGCGAGGCGGAGTCCACGACGGCCGCGCTCGCCTCGCTGCTCGGCGAGGACGCGGTGGCGTACTACCCGGCCTGGGAGACCCTGCCGCACGAGCGGCTCAGCCCCCGTTCCGACACGGTCGGACGCCGGCTGGCCGTGTTGCGCCGCCTCGCCGGCAACGACCCGCTGGGTGCGCCGCGCGTGGTCGTGGCACCGATCCGCTCGGTGCTGCAGCCGCAGGTGAAGGGGCTCGGTGAACTCCGTCCGGTGACGCTGGTGGCCGGGCAGGACCACGACCTGGAGCAGGTGGCCCAGGGCCTCGTCGACGCCGCGTACCTCCGGGTCGACCTGGTCGAGCGGCGCGGCGAGTTCTGCGTCCGCGGCGGCATCGTCGACCTGTTCCCGCCCACCCTCGAGCACCCGGTGCGGGTCGACTTCTTCGGCGACACCGTCGAGGAGATCCGCCCGTTCGCGGTGGCCGACCAACGCTCGCTGGACACCACGCTGGACGAGGTGGTCGCCTCGCCGTGCCGTGAGCTGCTGATCACGGCGGACGTGCGGCGCAGGGCCGCGGAGCTGGCGGCCGTGCACCTGAACGCGCCCGGCAA
>JAGQUI010000576.1 GCA_020438595.1 Propionibacteriaceae bacterium
GGTTGGGAGTAGTAGACCGAGGTGCCTGCGCGGCGGGTGGTGACCAGGCGGCCGGTGCGGAGCTTGGCGAGGTGTTGGGAGACCGCCGGTAGGGGTCGCTGCAACTGGTCGGCGA
This sequence comes from Propionibacteriaceae bacterium, assembly GCA_020438595.1. Next base: position 116 of record JAGQUI010000576.1, read on the forward strand.
TCTCCCCGACGGACAGCTCGGCGCCGTCGAGCATGGTCAGGATGGCGAGCCGAGTCGGGTCTGCCAGGAGTCGCAGGACTTCGGCGGCCTGGTCGAGATCGGGTTGGGGCGGGCCGGTCCGTGTGCGGACGGCCACGGCCGCCATCGATCGCACGCCCGGCCTGTGGCGGCTTCCCTCAGAGCTCATGGTTGCATTATTGCATCATTGCGCAACCATTCGGACTGATCGCCTGGAGGCGGCAGGCCGGGCGCTGCGGTGTGGGGTCTTTCACCCCTCAGGGAGCCGCGACAGTACCCGAGACAAAGCGCCAACACCCACCTCGAGCGCTGCCCTCTCCTCCTGGCTCAGCGCGGCGACCAGGCGGGCGTGCTGGCGGTGGAGGTGCTCGGCGGCCTGTCCCGCTGCCGATCGTCCGGCCTGTGACAGGGTCACCACCGACAGCCGACGATTCCCTGGGTCACGCTCCCGTGCCACCCAGCCACGCTTTTCCAGTGCGGCCGCGAGCCGGCTCACCGTGCTCTTCTCCAGACCCAGCCGATTTCCCAGCTCGGTCTGGGTCAGCGGCCCGCCGTCGAGCTCATCCAGCGCGAACAGCTCCGACGCACTCGCCTCGATCCCGCCGTGACCGTGCCGCTCCAGCATCCCGACCAGGCGCACCACTTGGCGGATCAGCGAACTCAGCTGGTCGTCGGGCCCTCGCATAGTTGCATCATACAACCGTTTGCCTGTACCCTCGAACAGTTGCACCATGCAACCGTGAGGATGTGCTTGCCATGGCCACCCACCTGCACGACCACCTCGACCGGTTCCACGCAAGGCTGCGGGACGGCCGGCTGGCCATGTTCGGACTCAACCGACTCCCCAGGGTCTACGAGGCTGCGTTCGGATGGCTCGGCGACCCGCTGTACCGACGGGTTGCCACCGACGTCGCCTCCGCGGGTCTGGCCGGAGGAGACGCGGTCGTCGATGTAGGCACCGGCCCGGGCCGTGTACCCGACTACCTGCACCAGTTGCGTCCCGACCTGAGCATCGAGGGCATCGACATCTCGCCGGAAATGATCGAGCTGGCCCGCGCCAGGACAGCCGTCGCCGAAACCGGTTGCGGGAGCCTGCGCTACACCGTCGCCGACGTGGCCCTCCTACCGCACTCCGACGCCTCGGTCGCCCTGGTCGTGTCCTCGCTCAGCCTTCACCACTGGCCTGACCCGGCCGCCGGACTCGCCGAGATCACGCGTTTGCTGCGCCCGGGCGGGCGCGCGTGGATCTACGACGCCAACGCTCCGCTCGAGGCCGCGATGGAACTCCTGAACGCCACCGGAATGACTTCCAGGATCGAGGCACTCGCCCCGCGCCCCGGCCAGCGTGGACGGATACGCGACCGGCTCATCACCGGTTGGGTTTCCCGGCTCGTGATCGATTCGAGCTCGGGCGACGTCGTCCATCCCCGCTGAATGGAGAGCCCGTCAACTCCTGCCCCTCATGTGCCCCACGGGCCTCGGTGGGCGGCCCAGGAACTGTACGTAATGCCTAGTCAAGAGCAGTTTCGTTCGCGCCCCACGGTGGGTTCAACTCCTCTCTCGCGCACCCAAGGTGCTTCTGACTAGGGGTTATACCCTCGAAACAATGGCGAAAAGTGGAGGCGCAATACCTCTCGCACGTTCCGTTGATGATCCTCGAATCGCTGTGACCAGGGGTTTCTCAGTGATCGGTTGCCGCCCCACGCACCCGTTCAAGAAGGGTACGGGCGAGCGGGAGCCGGGATCGTGATCGTGAACCGTGCGCCCTCGCCGGGTCCATCGCTGTCGGCGGTGAGGGTGCCGTGGTGGGCTTCGACGATGGCGCGGGAGATGGTGAGCCCGAGGCCTGAGCCGGTGCTGGTC
>JAGQUI010000577.1 GCA_020438595.1 Propionibacteriaceae bacterium
CACCGGGCCGTGGTCCGCACCACAGTGCGGGCACGGGCCGGTGTCGACGGTGCCGGGTGTGCCGAACCGGTCGGTCAGCAGGTGGGCCAGCAGCGCGCGCCCGGTGCGGAACTCGCGGCGGCGCCCGCTGCCGAAGCCGGCGATCCGGCGCGCATCGACGTCACCGGGAAGCGGGTCGGGGGCGTCGGCGAGAGCGGCGGCCCAGCCGAGCAGGACGGGCCCGACCGAGGTCCGGCCGTCGGGTGCGGCGGCCACTCAGGCGGACGTCGCGAGCCCCAGCGGGGCGTGGCTCTCCGCGCGCAGCCGGGCGGAGACCTTCCGCTCCACGAGCACGGGCAGGAAGTCGCGGATGGGGGCCGAGCTGTAGGCGCTCAGCCCCACCTGGACACGGGCGACGATCGTCTCCCGCGCGATCTCGGGGAACATCGTGACGAGCCGGTCGACGACCTCGTTCACGACCCTGGCCTCAGTGCTCTGCTCCACCCCTCCAGAGTGATCCCGCGCGGTGTCCCCCCGCAAGGGGTGGCGCCCGGCGTCCAGCAGACGGACGGACCGGGCGCGAGCACCGCCGCGGGACTCAGCCCAGCGCGTACCCGAACTGGTCGAGGCGCTCGGCGCTGCCCAGGATCCCCTTGCTGTCCTGCGACCAGGTCCGGTCGCCCACGTCGGTGAGCCCGGTGGCGCTCCCGCGCAGCACGGTCACCCGGCCCCGGCCGTTGTCCTCCCCGGGGGCGCCGATCGCGATCTCGGCGTACGTGCGCCCGCTGAACCGCCCGATCCGGACGGCGTTGCCGAAGCCGTCCCCTGCCTCATCGTGTCCCTTGACCCCCGGGGTGTCCTGAGACCACACCTGCGCCGGCGCCGCGAGCAGGTCCGTGGTCGAACCCAGCACCACGGCGACCGCGCCGTCCGGGCTGGACGCCCACATCGAGATGGCCACGTCGGCGGCCCCGTCCTCGGTCAGGTCACCGCAGGCCAGGCCGTGCCAGATCTCGTCCGAGGCGATGCCCAGCTGCGGCTGGGTGAACTCGGTGGCCGCATCGACGGCGGTCGCCGACGCGCCCTGGACCAGCAGGGAGTACGGCGGGCCGTCGCCCTCGGTGCCGATCCGGACCAGTTCGCCGGAGCCGTCGGCGTCGAGGTCGCACACGACGTGGTCACTGGTCTCCAGGTACCTGCCGTCGGAGGGCGCGTCCAGGCGCTGCGCCAGCGGCGTCGCGGCGGAACCGAGGAGGAGCTGCCACGGCTTGGTCCAGCTCGGCGTCGTCGGCGAGGTGACGACGAGGTCGTCGACCCCGTCACCGGTCATGTCCCCGGCGGCCAGCGGCGTCCCCGCGATCTTCACCGCGGTCGCAGCCAGTCCGGACGTGCTGCCCCAGAACACCCAGCCGTCCGGGTAGGTGGTCGCCTGGACGTCGTAGCCGACGGCGAGGTCGGCGTACCCGTCGTCGTTGAAGTCGCCGGGCAGGTAGCGCATCCCGCCCACGCCGTTGTCCTCATCGCTCGTGCGGCCCGGGAACGCGGACGGCCCCCAGCCCTGCGCGCCCGCGGCGGTCAGTCCGGACTTCGAGCCGTAGAGCACCGTCATGGCCCCCCAGACCTGCCCGCCGGCGAGCAGGTTCTCGCCACCGGACTCGATCACGAGGTCGGCGTAGCCGTCGCCGTCGAAGTCGCCGGAGGCGAGCTCGGAGCCGAACCGGTCACCGCGTTCGGACTTCCCGGGCACGCCGGGGGTCCGCTGGCTCCAGAACTGGTCGCCCTTCGCGGTCAGCCGCAGCGCCCCTGCGTAGATCACGTTGACCCCTCCGGTGTCCCGGACGCCCTTGATGTCCTCACCGGGGACACCGACCGCGAGATCGGACAGGCCGTCTCCGTTGAAGTCGTAGGCGAGGGTCGACGCCGCCCCGGCGACCTCCGCGACTGCAGGGAGTGCGGGAGTCTCCGCCCCCGCGGCGGCCGGGCCGCCGAGGAACGCTCCCGCCACCAGCGCAATC
>JAGQUI010000578.1 GCA_020438595.1 Propionibacteriaceae bacterium
CGCGATGAGGGCGACCATGATGCCGTACTCAACGGCGGTCGCGCCGCGCTCCTTAGTGGAGACAACGTTGCCGACGATCTTGGCGGGCAGGTTCTTCATGCGAGATAACTCCTTGTGAATCAGTGTTTGTCGGTGGGGGCTGTCGATCAGAGCTGGCCGGACACGAAGTTGAACATGCCGTTCAGCTGGGTGCCCAGGGTGGCCACGATGGTGATGATGACGGCCGCGATGAGGGCGACCATGATGCCGTACTCGACGGCGGTCGCGCCGCGCTCCTTGGTGGAGATGACGTTGCCGACGATCTTGGCGGGCAGGTTGGTCATGTGAGACCCCTTTCGGATGTTTGGGATAGGTCCGCCGGTGACCCCGGACTTTCCATCCCCCAGAGCCACTTCGTGAAGAATCATTGCATTACCCTCGAGGCAGTGTCAAAGGGTTCTTCCGAAAAAGTTCCAGAATCGGCTAAAGTGGCTCTGACGGCCCGGTTTGAGTCCCCCGAAAGAGGACATGAATGAGTTCTAATGGGGCTGGGATAGTCACCCGCAAGGGGACATCTAATCGTTCGATCGACCATTTGTCACCCGTAATGGGGACATGGAGGGAGTAGGCGTGCGACGCTGGGCGAGGTGGACGGCGGTGGCGCTGGGAGTGCTCGGCGCGGCCCTGGCCGTTCCGACGACCGCCCACGCCGAGGTCGGCGTGGATGACGTGGTGTCGGCGCTGGGGCTCGCCTCCGAGCCGGCCGACTATGTAGTCCTGGTGGACACCTCCGGCTCGATGACCGCCGGCGGGCGTTACCAGAAGGTGCGCTCCGAGCTCGGCAGGCTGGTGCGGGGCCTGGCCGCCGACGACCGGGTCTCCCTGCTCACCTTCGACACCAGGGTCAGCCAGCGGTTCCGGGGCGTCGTCGGCAAGCACCCGGACGCGGTCGTGGCGAAGCTGCCGAAGAAGGCTGCGGGGAAGCACACCGACATCGGCGCCGCGATCGCCGCCGGCCTGACCCAGCTCGAGAAGGCGGACACCCATCGCCTGGCCGCCCTGATCCTGATCACGGACGGGAAGGTCGACGCCCCGGGCTCTACCTACAAGAACCCGAAGTCCTCGGCCTGGCAGGGCCTGCAGACCCGGGCGTCCGCCCTGGAGGCGGACCACCAGGTGGCCGCGTACGCCGTGGCGCTGCAGGCGTCGACGGACGCCGGCCTGCTGAAGAAGGTGTTCCCGCAGGCCACCGAGGTGAGCGCGAGCCAGGTCGGCGCGCGGTTCGCCCAGGTGGGTGGCGACCTCGTCCGGCTGCAGGCTGCCGAGGCCCTGAAGCAGGAGGTCGCCCAGCCGATCACCGTGGCCTGGGCCGGTGACCTGGGCCACGCGCTGGCCGAGGGTGAGTCGGTGGATGCCGAACTGACCTTCTCCTCTCCTTATGCACACGTGCCGGTCACGCTGACCGACGTCCAGCCGGTCGCCTCCGACGGGCTCACCGTGACCATCGCAGGGCTCCCCGACGAGATCGTGCTCGAGCCGGGGCAGGACCTGGCCCTGCCGGTGCAGGTGGCGGTGTCGGGCTCGGCCGGCTGGAGTTCGACCGTGGGCCTGTCCGCCACGGTGTCCTCGCCCTGGCGCGACGCGCTCACCGATCAGCTGGGGGTCGAGTTCGCCCCGGCGATCGAGGGCACGGCCCCGATCCCGGCGGCACCGATCAAGCTGCCGCCCTCGCTGGTCCCGGCACTCGCCGCGATCACCGCAGCCGTGGCCGGGCTGGCCGCTTTGCTCTGGCTGGTCCGCCTGGTGCGGATGCCGTCGATGAACGGCCTGCTCTCGGTACGGTACGGCGAGCGTGACCTGGCGGACATTCCGGTGCACGGTCGGCGGATGAAGATCGAGGCACCCGAGGCCGCGACCGAGCTGAAGGGGCTGTCCGGGACGGTCTCCGGGCGGCGGCTCGCCCGGGGGCAGAACGGGGTGGCGGTGGATCTCCGCTTCGGCGCCGAGCGCGCCC
>JAGQUI010000579.1 GCA_020438595.1 Propionibacteriaceae bacterium
CCACCCGCTCGCCCACGCCGTGGGCCGCCGCGTTCGTCGCGCACAGGGCGAGCGCCCGCTCGTTGGTGTCGACCGCGTCCACGACCGCGTCCGGGCAGGCGGACGCGAGCGCGACCGCCAGCACCCCCCAGCCGCAGCCGAGGTCGAGCAACCGGGACGCGCCGGCGGGCGGCACCGACTCACGCAGCAGCACCGACGTGCCCAGGTCGAGGCCGTCGGCGGAGAACACGCCGTCGGCGGTGGTGAACTCCCAGTCGGTGTCCCAGAACCGGGCGGTGATCGTGCGCCGACGCTCGTCCCCGGAGGGCGTGTGGAAGTAGTGGCTCATTCCTGCTCCTCCAGGGTGCGCCGGGCCCTGGCCTCGCGGGCGCGCAGGGCGAGCTCGGCATCGGGTGGGTAGCCGACCTCCTCCAGCACGAGCCCGTGGGCGGGCAGGACGGGGACGTCGGTCGCGCGCCCGGGGGCGTCCAGCAACCCGGCCGGCCAGTCCGGGTCGCGCCGGCCCGTGCCGACCTCGACCAGGGCGCCGACCAGCGAGCGGACCATCGAGTGGCAGAACGCGTCCGCCCGCACCCCGACCTCGACCCGGCCGTCGGGCAGCCGGGCGGCGTCCAGCCACTGCAGCTCGCGGATCGTCGTGGCGCCCTCGCGCGCCCGGCAGAACGCGGCGAAGTCGTGCAACCCGAGCAGGCGGGAGCCCGCGGCGTTGATCGTGTCGACGTCGAGGCTGCCGCGAACGCCCACCGTGGTGTGCCGCAGCAACGGGTCGAGCGGGGCATCGGCCAGCCGGAAGGCGTAGCGCCGCCAGATCGCGGCGAACCGGGCGTCGAAACCGTCCGGGGCGAGGCCGACCCGGTGCACGACGAGGTCCTCGGGGAGGGCACGGCGCAGCCGCCGGGCGAGCGTCGCGACGACCGCGTCCGGGTCGGGCAGGTCGAGGTCCACGTGCGCCACCTGCCCGCGGGCGTGCACGCCGGCGTCCGTGCGTCCCGCGCAGACCAGGGTGGGCGGGGACGGCAGCCGCAGCACCCGGCCCAGCCAGGTCTCCAGCTCGCCCTGCACGGTGCGCAGCCCGGCCTGGCCGGCCCAGCCGTGGAAGCCGGCGCCGTCGTAGCCGATGTCGAGGCGGTAGCGGGTCATGCCCGGGTGTACGCGAGGTCGTGGATGGTGCGGCCCGCGTCCAGGCCGCGGCGCTCGTACTTGGTCACCGGGCGCGGAGCGAACCTCGGCGCCCAGCCGTCGTGGAGGTTGACCAGGCCGGGCTCGGCGTCCAGCACCTCGCGCATCGCCTCGGCGTAGTCGTCCCAGTCGGTCGCCAGCCGCCACACCCCGCCGGGGGCGAGCCGGGACGCGACCAGCCGCGCGAACTCCGGGCCGACCAGGCGGCGCTTGTGGTGGCGGGCCTTGGGCCAGGGATCGGGGAAGAACGTCCACAGCTCACTCACCGAACCCTCGCCGAACACCGTCGCGAGCGCCTGGGTGCCGTCCGCGACGACGATGCGGACGTTGTTCACGCCGTGCCGGGCCAGCCGGCCCAGGGTGGACGCGACCGCGGGCGTGAACACCTCGAACGCGACCAGGTTGGCCTCCGGCATGGCCTCGGCGAGCGCCGTGATCGCGTGCCCCGTGCCGGAGCCGATCTCCACCTTCAACGGCGCCTCGCGGCCGAACACGGCCGTCCAGTCGACGCGGGCGTCCGGGGCCACGGAGGTGTGCCGCTCGCCGCTCGGCACCTCCACCACCCAGGCCTCGCGGTGCGCGTCCCAGGCGCGCTGCTGGGAGTCGTTCATGCGTCCGCTGCGCCGCACGTAGCTGACCACGTCGCGGTGGATCGGTGCTGCGGCGGGCATGGCGGTCACTCTATTGGACGCACGGGGAGCGGTCGTACGGGGGCGTTCAGGGTCGGATCAGGGTGCCGGACGGCGCGTCGGGGGCGCCGCGCGCGGTTACATGGAGGTGCGACGACAACAGGAGTGACATGCGCACCATCTTG
>JAGQUI010000057.1 GCA_020438595.1 Propionibacteriaceae bacterium
TGCGCTCCACGTCGACCGCGAGGGCCTTCAGCGGCGAGATGTACAGCACGCGGCAGCGTTTCGCCTTCTCCGGGGGCGGCTCGGTGGCCAGCCGGTCGAGCGCCCACAGGAAGGCCGACAGGGTCTTGCCGGACCCGGTCGGTGCCACCACCAGCGTGTGCCGTCCGGACGAGATCGACTCCCACGCCCCGGCCTGCGCGGCCGTCGGCGCGGCGAAGTTGCTCCGGAACCACTCCCTGGTGGCCTCGGAGAACCGGTCCAGCACGCCCTCCGCCATGGTGCGACACACTCTGCCACGCTCCGCCGACACCTCCGTCGGTGCGCAAGGTGGCCAGTATTGGCCGACATCGGCCGATACTGGCCACTTTGCGTGGGTGCGGAGGTCGCGGCTTGGGTACTCCGGCCCGCCAGTCGAAGCCGCGGTGCGGGGGCTTCGCTACGGCACCTCCGCGCTCATGCGCTCTCGTTGGCGCCCGCGGCCGCAGCCTCGGCGGCAGCGCGCCGCTCGGCCTTCTTCCGGGCCCGGTTCTCGCGCCAGGTCTCCAGCAGGTCGTACAGCACCGGCACCAGCACCAGCGTGAGCAGGGTCGAGGAGACCAGGCCGCCGATCACCACGATCGCCAGCGGCTTCGACACGAACACCCCGCCGCCGGTCAGGCCGAGGCTCATCGGGATCAGCGCGAACACCGTGGCCAGCGCCGTCATGATGATCGGACGCACGCGCAGCCGCGCGCCCGCCTGGATGGACGCGTCCACCCCGAGCCCGGCCTTGCGCTTCTGGTTGATCAGGTCGATCAGCACGATCGCGTTCGTCACCACGATGCCGATCAGCATCAGCAGGCCGATCATGCTCGGCACACCGAGCGCGGTGTCGGTGAGCAGCGACAGGCCCAGCGCGCCCGTCGCCGCGAACGGGATCGACACCAGCAGGATCAGCGGCTGCAGCAGCGAGCCGAACGTCGCCACCATGATCAGGTAGACGATGAAGATCGCGATCAGCATCGCCAGCCCCAGCTGCTGGAACGACTCGGTCTGCTGCTGGGAGACGCCGCCGATCCGGGTGGAGACGCCGTCGGGCAGGTCGAGCGCGGCCAGGCCCACCTGGATCTGCGTGGTGGTGGCGCCGAGGTCGGACGACTCCGAGTTCGCCGTGAGGGTCGCCGCCCGGACGCCGTCCACGCGGGTGATCATCGCGGGCGCCTCGACGATGTTCACGTCGGCGACGACGCTGAGCGGGATCGCGTCCGCGGTCGCCTCGCCGGCGTCCTTGCCCGCCTGGGTGAGCTCCTCCTGGGTGGCCTGGGCCTCCAGCGTCTTCGTCCGCGACTCGGCGAGACCGTCCAGTTGCTTGTCGATCGCGGTGATCCCGGCCTTCGACGAGGCGATCGCGCTGCTCAGCTGGGCCACCTGCATCGCGGTGGCCGAGATCTGCTGGCTGAGCACGAAGATGCCGGACGCCACCGGCAGGCAGTCCGGATCGGTCGGGGTCGTCTGGCACTTCGCCGGGATGGCGGCGAGCTGCTTCTGCAGGGACGCCAGCTTCTTCTTCGACTTCTGCACCTGCGCGGTGAGGGAGCGCACCGCCTTCTGCGCGGACGCCTTGTTCTTCTTCAGCGTGCTGACCTGCGAGTTGTAGGCGTCCGTGGCGGCCCGCTTGGAGTCGGCCTGCACCCGGTCCGCACGCTTCTGCACCTTGTCGGCGGCCTTCGTCTTGGCCTGCCCGTTCATCAGCTGGGTGACCGGCAGCGTGATGTCGCGCAGCTCGTCGATGTTCTGCACCGGCTGCTGCGAGCGCAGGTACACGTTCAGGGTGGTGTCGCCCTGTGCGAGGGTGCCGATCAGCTGGCCGCGCACCGCCCGCGCCACCGCCTGGCCGATGGACGCCTGGGTCATGCCCCGCTTGGCGGCCTTCTGCTCCTTCACGTCCACCGCGAGCATCTCCCTGGCGTCGCCCAGATCGCTCTCGACGTTGGTCAGGTCGGGCACGTCTTTCAGCATCGCCAGCACCTGGTCGTTGGCGGACGCGAGTGCTTCGGGGTCGGAGCTCTCCACGTACACGACCACGCCGGTGGCGCTGCTGCCGCTGCTGCCGATCGACACCTCGATGTCGCCGGCCCCGGGGCCGAGGTCGGCGATCTTCGTGCGCAGCCGGTCGGCGACCTCGGTGGCGTCCGACCCGGCCTTGAGCGGAACCGTGAAGGTCGCCTGGTTGGTGTCGGCCTGCGCGCCGAGGAACGTCCCGGAGTAGCCGCCGATGCTGGTGGAGTACGCCTGCACGGCCGGTTCGGCGGCGAGGAGGGTCTCCATCCGCCTCGCCTCCGCGTCGGTCTCGGTCAGAGAAGTGCCCGAGGGCAGGGTCTGGGTGATGGTGAGGCTCTCGTCGCCCATGTTGCCGATGAAGTCGGTCTTCAACTGCGGGGCCAGCGCCAGGGTGCCGATGAAGATCGCCAGGGCGATCGCGAGCGTGATCCAGCGGCGGTGCAGGGCCCAGTCAAGGACGGGCAGGTAGGCCTTCTGCAGCCAGTTGTCCTTCTCCTCGGACTCGCCGCGGGCCGCGATCGCCGCCGCCTGCTTCGCGGTCGGCCGCATGAACCAGGACGCGAGCACCGGCACCACCGTCATCGCGACGAACAGCGAGGCGAGCAGCGCGACCGTGACGGCCACGGCGAACGGACGGAAGATCTCGCCCGCCTGCCCGCCGACCAGTCCGATCGGCGCGAACACGGCCACGGTGGTGAGGGTGGAGCTGGTCACGGCGCCCGCGACCTCGCGGACGGCGTTGGTGACCGACTCGCGGCCGAACTCGCCATAGCTCTGGTGGCGTTTGATGTTCTCGATCACCACGATCGAGTCGTCGACGACGCGTCCGATGGCGACGGTGAGCGCGGCCAGGGTGAGGATGTTCAGGGTGTAGCCGCCGACCCACAGCGCGACCAGGGCGATCAGCAGCGACAGCGGGATCGAGATGGCCGTGATCAGGGTGGGCCGGATCGAGCCGAGGAAGACCATGATCACCAGCACCGCCATCGCCAGCCCGATGCCGCCCTCGACACTGAGGTCGCGCACCGAGTCCTCGATGTAGGGGGCCTGGTCGAAGACGGTCGTGAACTCCGCGCCGTTGCCCAGCTGGCGGGCCAGGTCGTCGGTCTCCGCGGCCACCGCGTGGGCCACGGTGACGGTGTTGGCGGAGGGGTCCTTGGTGAGCAGCATGGTGAGCGCCGGCTTCCCGTTCACCCGGGAGACGTTCGTGGTCTCGACGGGCAGTTCCTTGACCGTGGCGACGTCGCCGAGCCGCACCGGGCCGTCGGCTGTCGGTATCCGGAGGTTCGCGATGTCGTCTGTGGAGGCGAAGGTGGAGCCGGTCTGCACGTCGAGGTTGGCGGTGTCGGTGCGCATGGTGCCCGACGGGATGGCCATCCCGTTCGCGGCGAAGTACTGGCCGATCAGGCTCGGGTCGATGCTGTTCTTCTCGAGCTTGCGGGCGTTGTAGGTGATGATGATCTCGCGCTGCTCCTGGCCGCCGACGGAGACGTCGCGGACGCCGGGGACGGCGCGCAGGGCGGGCGCGACCACGTCGTCGACCTTCGCGGAGAGCGTGGTGAGGTCGTCGTTGGAGGAGAGCGCGAGCACGACCAGGGGGATGTCGTCGGTGCCGCCGGTGATCACGTCCGGGTCGACGGTGCTGGGCAGCGTCGCGGAGATGGAGTCGATGGCACTGCGTAGCTTGGTGGCCATGTCGTCCGCGCTGAGGCCGTAGTCCCACTGCACATTCACCTGCGAGACGCCGCTGGAGCTCTTGGAGGTGACAGACGTGACGCCGTCCACGGACTTCACGGCGGTCTCGACCGGCTTCGACACCTGCGCCTCGACCACGTCCGGGGCGGCGCCGGGGTACACACTGATCACGGTGCCGCGCGGCACATCGATGGAGGGGATCAGCTCCTGCTTGAGCGCGCCGGCGGCGTACACCCCCAACCCGATGGTGAGCAGGCTGAGCAGCAGGATCACCGTGCGGTGAGCGAGGCTGAGCTTGGTCAGACGAACCACGGAATGTCCCTTTCTGTGCGCCGGGTGGCGTGGCGCTCTGTGGCCCCTGTGGGGGCACATCAGTTAGCATAGCTCTAACTATTTCTGGTCAAGAAAGCGGTACGGAGTGAAGGGCCTCCCCGACCTCGGGCTCGATGACGAGCGCGCGGCACTGGCGAACGAGCTGTTCGCGCTGAACCTCAAGGTGCACGACCGGGCCATGGGGCTGGTCGGCCCGATGCCCACCCCGCCCGACCTGACCATGCAGCAGGTGCGGGTGCTCGGTCACGTCGCCGCGCAGCCCGGCATCACCGGCCACGAACTGGGCAGCCTGCTCGGGGTGAGCGCGCCGACCGCGAGCGGGCTGGTCGAGCGGCTGGTGGAGAAGGGGCTGGTCTCTCGGATGGACGACGCGGACGACCGGCGCGTCCGGCGGCTGCACCCGACCGAGGCCGGTCTGGACGTGATGCGCGACATGGACTCGATGTTCGGCCGCGCCCTGGGCGTGGTGCTGCACAGGCTCACCGCCGACGACCTCGACCTGCTCTGCCGGAGCGCCCGCGCCATGCTGGCCGCCCTCGAGCGCGCGGAGGACCAGGCCCCGGCCTGAGCTCACCACCGGTTGGTCGAGCCGCGCTCCGCGCATGCTGCCGTCGTCGCGGGGGACGCTGTACCCGAGGCTGTTCGAGCTTGTCGAGACCCCGTGGGTGGACCGAGTGGGGAACCGTCCCCGACTCGGGCCGTTCGTCCGTCTGGTCACGGTTGTCACACGACACGCCGACGACACGCCGAGGGGCCATGAATTCCTTCAGGAATTTCCGCGAACCACTTGCGGACTGCATTCCCAGGTACTAGAAATATCCATACCAAATCACTTCGGTGGTGCGGTGATCGGAAGCAGGAAGTCAGCTTTCCGGTGGGCTTGTCCCGCTGGGGCCCCGGTGATGCGTGGGTGTGGGTTGGCTGGTGGTTTCCGGTGTGACGAGGCCATCACGCCGAGTCTCCAGAGGGCCCCGGTGACTCATACTCCCCGGGGCCCTCGCCTTTCTCAACCGGGGGGTTGCACGGCCGGGGCGAGTGATCTCGCCGCCCGCTCCGGCCCACCGGGCGGAGGCGCTCCGGACGCGGCTCAGGCGCTGCGCGAAGGCACCTCGGCCCCGTCGATCCGATAGCTCACCGGTGCGGACAGCTGCACCGTCCGCGACACCGTGCACAGTCGGTCCCTCGACTGGCTCACCGCCCGCTCCAGGATCGCGCGCGCCCGGTCGCCGGCCGGCCCCTCGGGGAACGAGACGTGGAAGTCCACGGCCACCTCGCCAAGGTGATGCCCCTTGTCATCGTCCAGTTTCGGCGCCTCGGCGGTGACCTCGAACCGGGTCGGCTCGGCTCGCCTGGTGGTGATCCAGTCGACGTCGATCGCGCTGCAGCCGGCCATCGCGACCAGGAGCAGCTCCACCGGGGTGAAGTCGGTGTTCTGGCCCTCACCGAAGCGGATCCGGCCGCCACGGGCGTTGGTGGCCTCGTAGGTCCGGGGGCCGGTGCGGACGGTACGGACGTTGCGCAGGTTCTCGTTCACGCCGTCCAGTATCGCTGCGCCCGGGAAAGGCGAGGACCCCGGGGAGTATGAGTCACCGGGGCCCTCTGGAGACTCGGCGTGATGGCCTCGTCACACCGGAAGCCACCAGCCAGCCCGACCCCTCATCACCGAGGCCCCGGCCGGGGCGAACCCCGCCGACGAACTGACTTCCTGCTTCCGATCACCGGTCCACCGAGGTGTTCCGGCAAGACGTATTTCTAGTCCTCCGCAAACAACTGCGCAAGTGGTTCTCGAGAATTCCATCGAGGTATTTCGGGGCTCCCGGCGTGTCGTCGGCGTGTCGTGTGACAACCGTGGCCAGACGGGCTGGTCTGGCCCGGCGTGCTGGCGTGCTTCGCGGGCCACCTGAGGCCCCCGGACCGAGTTGGGGACGGTTCCTCACTCGGTCCACCCCCGGGGCGCCCCGGCCCTGGATCGCGCGCGGGTCAGCCGACCAGCCAGCGGGTGGTGGCGACGTACTCCTCCCCGGGACGCAACACGGTGCTCGGGAACTCCGGGTGGTTCGGGGAGTCCGGGTAGTGCTGGGTCTCCAGGGCGATCCCGGGACGGCGCACGTACGGCCGTCCGGAGGTGCCGATCTGGGTGCCGTCGATGGTGAAGTGCTCCCCGCCGTAGACCTGCAGGGCGGGCTGGTCACTCTCGATCGCCAGGCTCAGGCCCGAGGTGCCGGTGAGCCGGCAGTGCTCGCGCATGCCCTCGCCGTCCACGACGAAGCTGTGGTCGAAGCCCTCCCTGCGGGTGATGCCCTCGGCGTCCGCGGCGATCCGGGCCTCACCGAAGCCGCGTCCGGAGCGGAAGTCGGCCGCCGAGCCGGTGACGTCGCGCACCTCGCCGGTGGGGATGCCGTCGGCCCGGTTGGGCGTGTAGGCGGACGCGTGCACCGTGAGCACGTGCGCGTCGGTGTTGCCCGACGACTCCCCGTCCAGGTTGAAGTACGGGTGGGTGGTCAGGTTCACCACGGTCGGGGCGTCCGTGGTGGCCCGGTAGGTCACCTGTGCCCCGCCGGGGACCAGCTCGTAGCGGGCGGAGACGGACAGCTCGCCCGGGTAGCCCTGGTCGCCGTCCGGACTGGTCAGGGCGAACTCCACCCAGTCGGGTCCCTGGCCGGCGATCGTCCAGGTACGGGCGTGGAACCCGTCCGTCCCGCCGTGCAGCTGGTTGGCGCCCTCGTTCGCGTCGAGCACGTACTCGACGCCGTCGAGGGTGAACCGGGCCCCGTCGATCCGGTTCGCGAACCGGCCCACGGTCATGCCCAGGTAGCGGCAGGTGGTCAGGTAGTCGGCCGGGTCCGCGGCACCCAGCACGATGTTGCGCCAGCTGCCGTCGGCGAGCCGGACCTCGAAGCGGCGAACGGTGGCCCCCAGGGGCATCAGCTCGAGCCGGACGGAGTCTCCGGCGAGCATCACGAAGGTGTCCTCGTCGATCACGGTGATAACGCTATCACCGTCCCCTCCCCCGAGTTGTCAGAGTTCGTCGGTGGGCTCGTAGGCGGCGGCGTCGGCGGACGTCGGTGGCTCGGCGTGGGTGACGGCGAGGTGGCGGCGCCAGAGCAGCCAGGCCACCGCGGTCAGCGACACGGACGTGATCGCCAGGCTGGGCAGGGAGAACGCGACCAGCGGGGCGAGGACGCCGGCGATCGCCGCGTTGGCCAGCAGCGCCACGAACGACTGCACCGAGGACGCGGCCCCGCGGGCGTGCGGGAAGAGGTCGAGCATGGCCAGGGTCAGGATCGGGAACGCCAGCGCGATGCCGAACGAGTAGAACGGCAGCACCAGCACCGACCACGGCAGCCGCGCCGTCGCCGGCAGCAGTGTCAGCCCCACGTTCACGGCACCCGCAACCAGGCTGATCACGTAGCCGAGGCTGGCCAGCCGGCGTCCGCTCATCCGCCCGGCGAGCCGCCCGCTCACCCAGGAGCCGAGCACCAGGCCCGAGATCAGCGGCACGAACAGGATCCAGAAGTCCTGCTCGCCCATGCCGAGCAGGCCGACCACGAAGAGCTGCGCGGAGGAGATGTAGAGGAACATGCCGGCGAAGTTGAACATGCCGGCGAACGCGAGCCGCCGGCCGTCCGGGTTGCGCCAGACGCCGAGCAGCCCGCTCGCGATCGTGCGGCCGTCGAAACGGGTGCGTTGCTCGGTCGGGTGGGTCTCCGGCATCGCGAGCACCACCAGCACCAGCAGCGCGGCACCGAACACCACCAGGAACCAGAAGATGCCGCGCCAGCTGCCGACGCCGAGCAGCAGTCCGCCCACGATCGGGGCCAGGGCCGGGGCCAGCCCGAAGATCATCGCGATGTGGCTCATCGTGCGCTGGGCCTGCGCGTCGGAGAACACGTCCCGCACCATCGCCCGGCTGATGATCTGGCCGGCGCCCGCGCTGAGCCCCTGCACGGCCCGGAAGAACAGCAGGACGCCGAGGCTGGGCGCGACCGCGCAGCCCACGGATGCCGCCACGTAGAGCACAGTGCCGCCGATGATCACCGGCTTGCGGCCCAGCGCGTCCGAGAGCGGGCCGTGCAGCAGGCTCATCACGGCGAAGGCGAGGAGGTAGACGCTGACCACCTGCTGCAGCGCGAGTTCCGAGACGCCCCACTCGGCCCCCATCTGGCTGAACGCGGGGAACATCGTGTCGATCGAGAAGGGTCCGACCATGCCGAGTGAGGCCAGGATCACGAGGAACAGCCACCGCGGCCCGATGTCGACGGACGCGCGATCCGGCGACCCGGCGGTGGAGTCGGCAGCGGTCACCACAGCATCCTGTCACGAAAGAGAGCGCTCTCGGGGCAGCGACCACCGTGGGTGGCTGCGGCTATGCTCCGTCCGTGCCTGCCTCCTGGAACCCCGATCCGCGCTCGGGAATCGACGATTTCGACCGGCGATCGGGGCTCAGCATCTGCTTCGTGTCGATGCACACCTCGCCCGCCGCGCTGCCGGGGACCGGCGACGCGGGCGGCATGAACGTCGTCGAGAGGTGCCAGGCCGAGGCCCTGGCCCGGCTGGGCCACCGGGTGGAACTGGTCACGCGCCGCTCGCACCCCGACGACCCGGACGAGGTCGAGCTGATGCCCGGCGTCCGCCTGCACCACGTGGACGCCGGCCCGCAGGCCCCGCTCGCGAAGAGCGAGATCGACGACCACATCGAGGAGTTCGCGGTCGGCCTGGCCCGCTGTGGCCCGGTCGACGTCATCCACTCCCACCACTGGATGTCCGGGGTGGCGGCGCTGCCGGTGGCCCGCGAGTGGGGCGTCCCCCACGTGCAGAGCTTCCACTCGGTGGCCGCGCTGCCCGGTTCGCCGCTGTCGGCGGGCGAGCCGCCGGAGTCGCCGCGGCGGGTGCCGGGCGAGGCGCTCGTGGCGAAGGAGTCGCAGGCCGTGGTCGCCATCTCGGCCGCCGAGGCCCAGACCGTGATCGACCGCTGCGGGGCGGACGCCGACCGGGTCCAGATCGTGGCTCCCGGCGTCGACCGGGAGCTCTTCCACCCGCTCGCGGCGGGTGAGCCGCGTTGGGCCTCTCCGGAGGGGCCCGTCAGCTGGCCCCTGGGCTACGTGCTGGTGGCGGCGCGGCTGGAACCGTTGAAGGGCCCCGACCTGGCCATCCAGGCGCTGGCGAACCTCGACCCCGAGATCCGTCCGCACCTCGTGGTGGCCGGCGACGCGTCCGCGGCCTTCGCGTCCTACGAACGCGAACTGCACGCGATGGTGGCCGAGTTCGGGCTCACCGAACAGGTCACGTTCCTGGGCGCGCAGCCGCGTCCGGAACTGGCCCGGCTGCTGCGCGGCGCGCGCGTGGTGCTGGTGCCGTCGCACTCGGAGACGTTCGGGCTGATCGCGCTCGAGGCCGCGGCCAGCGGCACGCCGGTGATCGCGGCGTCCGCCGGCGGCCTGCGCGAGTCGGTCGCGCACGGTGTCACCGGGCAGCTGATGGACTCCCGCCGCGGCGAGGACTGGGCGCTCGCGCTGACCCGGCTGCTGATGGTGCCCGGCCTGCTGGAGCGGATGAGCAAGGTGTCCCGGGTGCACGCCCGCCGGTTCGACTGGGGCTGGACGGCGCAGCGCCTGGTCTCGGTGTACCGGGGCCTGCTCGATGCCTGAGCTGCTCCCGGGCGGACGCCTGGTCTTCCTGCACGCCCACCCCGACGACGAAACCCTGGCCACCGGTGCGCTGCTGGCATGGCTGGTCGAGCAGGGGAGCAGCGTCGCGGTGGTCACGGCCACGCGCGGGGAGCAGGGCGAGGTCGTCCCGGGCCCGCTGTCGGCGCTGGCGGGGACGCCGGCACTGGTCGCGCACCGCGAGGGGGAGCTGGCCGGCGCACTGGGCGTCCTCGGGGTCGCCGAGCATGCCCTTCTCGGCGCCCCGCCGGCCCGGGCGGCCGGACGCGCGCCGCGCCGCTACACCGATTCGGGGATGCGCTGGCTGGACGACGCCGAGACCGTGGCCGGCCCGGCGGAGAGCGCGGGACCGGACAGCCTGACCGTCGCACCCGTCGAGGAGGCGGCGGCCGACCTGGCCGCGTACCTGTCGAGCTTCGGTGCGGACGCGGTGGCGAGCTACGACGTCCACGGTGGCTACGGCCATCCCGACCACGTCGCCTGCCACCACATCGCGGTCGCCGCCGCCCGGCTCGCCGGCGTGCCAATGCTCGAGGTGGTCTCCGCGCCGCTGCTCCCCGCGTCCGACGCCTGCGAGTACACGCTGCCGCAGTACCTGCCACAGGTCCGCGCGGCGTTGTGCCACTACGCGAGCCAGCTCACCGTCGACGGCGACGAGGTCGTCCACGTCGGCGGCCAGCGCCAGCCGATCCTGACGACCGTCTGGCTCCGCAGGCCGTAGGGGGCTTGGCTGCCCGCGCCGACTCCGCGGTCTCGCAAGGCGGCCAGTGTTGGCCGTAGTCGGCCGATGCGGGCCACCGTGACGTCTGCCGGTCGTGCCGATCGGGGCAACCTGGGGCACTGATCCAGGAACCGGCTGGCCACGGAGCCCCCCGACTTGCCAGAGTTAGGAGTCGCCATGGCGACGGGAGAGTCTGGCGACTCGGGAGGGGCGGGAC
>JAGQUI010000580.1:0-1477 GCA_020438595.1 Propionibacteriaceae bacterium
GACGAGATGATGCGCCGGCTGCTGGCTCTCGCCCTGCTGTTGTCGGGCTGTGCTGCTGTCGTCCCTGCCCTGCCTGCTGGCGACCCACCCGGCCCGGAGAGGGCGACGCTCCTGGTCAAGACGGTGAGCAGGGGCGGGCTGTGCATGGCCGGAACCACGTGCGAGTCGAGCATCACCGTGCTGAGCGATGGCACCTGGACCCGGCTCACGAACGACACGGAGCGGACCGGAACCCTTCCGGACGAGCAGGTCGCGACGCTCGCCGGAGCCGTCGAAGGCACCCGACTCGCCACCGCGCCCGCGTTCACCGGCACCTGCCCGACCGCCTGGGACGGTCAGGAGCAGGTTCTCACCTGGCTCGAGGACGGCCGGCCGGTCACGGTCGCGTCCTGCGAACGCGAGTTCGACCCGGCCGACCCGCTGGTCATCGCCAGCGCCCAGCTCTCCGACGCCCTGGACTGACCCGGCATCCCGGACGGCCGTCCACGGCGGGATGCCCCCACGGTCAAGCTGGCGCACACGCGGAGTGGGTGGGGCCGCGGTGCTGCGACGTAGTCTGTCGGAGTGAGCGGGATCCTCGACGGGTCGGGTTCGCCACCCGGGATCCCGACCAGCGTTCGCCGCCGGGAGGCCACGCAGCGGTTCCCGGCGCTGGCCCCGGAGTACTTCGCCGGCATGTGGCGGGGCGATCCGTTGGCGGACGCGTTCGTGGCCGACGCCGTGGCGATCGGCACGGGCCGGGCGATGCGGATGGTGCGGATCGAGATCGAGCAACTGCTGGTCCGACGGCGAGGCGATCCTGGCCCGGGCACGGCGGACATGATCAGCATCGGGCGCGGCCTGATCGCGGATCCGGACATCATCACCAAGATCCGGATGGGCCGGCGTGGTCATCGAGGGCCGGACGGCAGCAGGACGCTGGAGTGCGACACGGTGGTGACCGCGTTCGGCGTCCGCCCGGAACAGCTCTGGCGTCCGCGCTGACCGCGAGCGGACGCACGGTGCACGCGGTGGGTGACTGCACCGACCCGCGCAAGGTCGGGGACGCCATCAACGACGCCGACGAGCTGGCGTCCGGCCTGTAGACGGCGGCAGGGTCGAGTCGCCGCCGCGGGTCCCCCCGGCGGGGACTGGTCCGCCACCGGTGGCTGTGTTGGGATCAAGTGGGGCCTGCGGCACTCCGCGGGCTCCGCGACCTTGACGCGTGACTGGTGGAGGGACCGGGTGATGCGAGCCAACGGGAGTCAATCGTGACCATCCCGCGGCGTCGACGACTGCTGCTGGCCGTCGTGCTGGCATTCGTCGTCGCCCTGGCCGGCTGCACGTCCAGCACGAGATCCGCGCACGAGACGGAGCCGGCGGCGATCGAGAGCACCAACCCGACCAGCCTGAAGGGCACCAACCTCGCCCACGCGCAATCCGTCCTCGAGAGTGAGGGCTGGACCGTCACGGCGGTGGCGACGAAGAAGCGCTCAAT
>JAGQUI010000580.1:1487-1989 GCA_020438595.1 Propionibacteriaceae bacterium
AAGAACGAGGGCGACTGGCAGGTGGTCAAGGTGGTGACAGGCGAGGACCACACGGCCACGCTCACCGTCGGCAAGCTCACCACGAAGACCGTGAAGCTCCCGTTCAAGACGCGGACGACGAAGCTGTCGTCCACGCGCATCGGCGTCAGGAAGATCGTGCAGGAGGGTGAGCGCGGCAAGCGAGTGATCACGTTCCTGGACGGCAAGAAGATCTCCTCAGAGGTGACCAGGAAGCCGGTCACCAAGATCATCGGGATCGGCACCTGGCGTCCGTACACCGGCAACTGCACGATCCTGGGGTACTACGCGCACCGCTACGTCCGCTGCACCGGCTACTACGACCCCGCAGCCAAACGCCGCGCGAAGAGCCTCGCCAACCTGTGCAACTCGACGACCTCACCCATCGCCGCGTGCCGCGACGTCTACGGCCGCACCTTCACCTGACGGGGCGACCCCGTCCGCACCGACCCGACTGTCGGCGAGCAGTCCGCGGCTGTTGCGC
>JAGQUI010000581.1 GCA_020438595.1 Propionibacteriaceae bacterium
ACGGCCCTTCGTGACGGGTTCGCTCGTCCCTCGCGAGCCCTCCTCAGGGAGCGGTTCCCGGGGCTCACTGGCCCGCCGCCGCGTATCGGGCCTCGGTCGCCTGCTTCATCGGACGCCACCACGCCTCGTTGGCGCGGTACCACTCGATGGTGGCGGCCAGCCCCGACTCGAAGTCGCGGTAGCCCGGCGCCCAGCCGAGTTCGTCGCGCAGCTTGCTGGAGTCGATCGCGTAACGCATGTCGTGGCCGGGCCGGTCGTTGACGTGGTCGTAGGCGTCGGCCGGCTGGCCCATCAGGGTCAGGATGAGCTCGATCACACTCTTGTTGTCCTTCTCGCCGTCCGCGCCGATCAGGTAGGTCTCACCGATCCGGCCGGCCTCGAGGATGCGCAGCACGGCCAGGTTGTGGTCGGTGACGTGGATCCAGTCCCGGACGTTGAGGCCGGCCCCGTACAGCTTCGGCCGGATCCCGTCGATCACGTTGGTGATCTGGCGCGGGATGAACTTCTCCACGTGCTGGTAGGGCCCGTAGTTGTTCGAGCAGTTGCTGATCGTCGCCCGCACCCCGAACGAGCGCACCCACGCCCGCACCAGCAGGTCGGAGCCGGCCTTCGTCGAGGAGTACGGGCTGGACGGGTTGTACGGCGTGGCCTCGGTGAACTTCGCCGGGTCGTCCAGTTCCAGGTCGCCGTACACCTCGTCGGTGGAGATGTGGTGGTACCGCGTCCCGTGCTTCCGTACCGCCTCGAGCAGGGTGTAGGTGCCGACCAGGTTGGTCTGGACGAACGGCGACGGGTCGCGCAGCGAGTTGTCGTTGTGCGACTCGGCCGCGAAGTGCACCACCGTGTCGTGGTCGGCGACCAGGCGGTCGACGAGTTCGGCGTCGGTGACCGAGCCCTCGACGAGCGTGAAGCGGGACGGGTCGAGCCCGTCCAGCGAGGCGCGGTTGCCCGCGTAGGTGAAGGCGTCGAGCACCGTCACCCTGTCCTGTCCGGCCTCGAGCGCGAGGCGCACGAAGTTCGTTCCGATGAAGCCGGCTCCGCCGGTGACCAGGATCTTGCTCATGAGAGTTCTTCCTGCAGGTAGCGACGCAGGGCATCCTCGTAGTGCGGTAGCGGCTTGCCCCGCACCGCGGTCAGCTTGCTGCAGTCCAACACCGAATACGCCGGCCGCGGTGCCGGCCGACCGAGCTCGGCGCTGCTCATCGTGCCCACCGGGACGTCGATCGCCGCCGCCTGCAGGATCTGGCAAGCGAATCGGTGCCACGAGCACGAGCCCTCGTTGGCCATGTGGTAGATGCCGCCCGGCGCCCCGGAGGTGATCAGGTCCAGCATCGCCTCGGCGAGATCACGGGTCATGCTGGGGCAGCCGATCTGATCGTCGACCACCCGGAGCGGTTGTCCGGAGCGGGCACGATCGAGGATCGCCCTGGGGAAGTTCTTGCCGCCAGGGCCGAACACCCACGCAGTGCGGGTGACGTAGAACGCGGCGCACCCGCGCTCGAGCACCGCCCGCTCGCCGAGCAGCTTGCTGACACCGTACGCCGAGATCGGCCCCGGCGGGTCCTCGGGGCGGTACGGTCGCGTTCCCTTGCCGTCGAACACGAAGTCGGTGCTGACGTAGACCAGACCGGCGTCGATCTTGCCGGCGGCTTCCGCGATCCAGGCGGTGGCGAGACCGTTGACGCGGTGCGCCGCCAGTGGATCCTGCTCGCAGCCGTCGACGTTGGTGATCGCACCGCAGTGCACGATCCAGCGCGGCCGGTGCGTCAGCAGGGTCGAGAGGATACGGCCGCGCTCCTCGAGCGGCATCTCCTCGACGTCGACGCCGAACGCCCGTCGGCCGCGCTGCGCGATCGCCGCGGTCACGGCCCGACCCAGCTGCCCCTGCGCGCCGGTCACCAGATAGTCGAGTTGGCTCATGCGCTGCGCACCCTCATTCGCCGACGGTATCCATCCGGTTGGCACCGCCCTCGCGCACCAGGCT
>JAGQUI010000582.1 GCA_020438595.1 Propionibacteriaceae bacterium
CGATCGCCCGCTCGGTCGTGGCGGGCACCTCGGTGGCGTTCGCGGACCCCGGCCTGGCCGACCTTCCCGTGCCCGGGGGCCGCGCCTACGTCTCGCTCGTCGCCGCGCAACTCGACCGGGCGCTCGGGCACCCCCCGGTGCGGGCGGCGCTCGGGGGCTACGCGGCCGTGCTGGTTGGGGGCGGGGCGATCCCTCCCGGGCTGCGGGAGCGGGCCGCGGAGGCCGGCGTCCGCGTCGTGGACACCTACGGGATGAGCGAGACCTGCGGCGGCTGCGTCTATGACGGCGTCCCGCTGGACGGGGTCCGAGTGGAACTCGACGACGGCCGGATCTCGCTCGGCGGGCCGATGGCGTTCCTCGGCTACCGGCTGCGCCCCGACCTCACCAGGGAGGTCCTCGACGGCGACCTGGTTCGCACGAACGACCGGGGCCGGTGGACGGACGGCCGGCTGGCCGTACTGGGACGCACCGACGACGTGGTGGTCACCGGCGGCAGCAATGTCGACCTCGCCGTGCTCCGACGCGCCTGCGAGGAGGAGTTCGGCCCCGGCGTGGTGACGCCGCTCGCCGTGCCCGACGATCGGTGGGGCACCCGGATCGTGGGGCTGACCACGTCCGGCCTGACCCTGACGGAGGTGCGCGACCGGCTCGAGCCGCGGGTGGGGCGGGTGGCCCTCCCGCGCGAATTGCGGCGGGTCGCCGGGATGGCGTACACATCGATGGGCAAGATCGACTCCGGGGCCCTGCTGCGGTCCTGGCACGAGGTGGGAGAACATGGCGACGTTGGCTGAGTGGGTCGAGGGCGCCCGTCCGCGCACCCTGCCGGCCGCGATCGCGCCGGTCCTGGCCGGCAGCGCCGTGGCCTGGTTCGAGGGGGCCTTCTCGCCGCTGCTCGCCGGTCTCGCGCTGACCGTGGCGCTCTCCCTGCAGGTGGGCGTGAACTTCGCCAACGACTACTCCGACGGCATCCGGGGCACCGACGCCGCCCGGGTGGGTCCGCTCCGGCTGGTCGGCTCCGGGGCGGCCGAGCCGCGACACGTGCGCGCCGCGGCGTTCACCTGCTTCGGCCTCGCCGGCCTCGCCGGGCTGGCGGTCGTCGTCCTCACCGGGTACTGGTGGCTGCTCGCGGTCGGCGCCGCCGCCATCGCTGCCGCCTGGTACTACACCGGAGGACGCCGGCCCTACGGCTACCGGGGTCTGGGCGAACTGTTCGTCTTCGTCTTCTTCGGGCTCGTCGCGGTCGGCGGCACCGTCTTCATCCAGGTCGGCCACGTCTCCGCTTCGGCCTGGTGGACGGCGATCGCGATCGGCGCGCTGGCCTGCGCGATCCTGGTCGCGAACAACCTTCGCGACCTCGACGGCGACCGCGCGGCGGGCAAGCACACGCTGGCGACCCGGCTCGGCGACAGCGGCACCCGGCGGTTCTTCGTCGGCCTGCTCGCCGTGGCCGTGATCGGGGTGCTCGGAGTCGCTGCGTCCAGTTCGTGGTGGGCGCTGCTCGGCTGGTTCATGCTGCTGGCGCTGGTCGGCCCGGTCCGCGAGGTGCTCCGCGGCGTCACCGGGCGCGCGCTGATCCCCGTGCTCAAGCAGACCGGCCTGGCCGAACTCGCCTGCGCGACCGGCCTGTTCGTCGGCCTCGTGATCGCCCACTGAGCCCGGCATGCTCAGCACAGCGGTCGCCTACGCCCTGCCGCTGCGCGACCGCTTCCGCGGCATCACGGTGCGCGAGGGGTTGCTGGTGCGGGGCGCGGCGGGCTGGGCCGAGTGGAGCCCTTTCCCCGAGTACACCCACCCCGAGATCGACGCCTGGTGGGCGGCGACCACCGAGGCCGCCACGATCGGCTTCCCCGCGCCGGTGCGCGACCGGGTGCCGGTGAACGTCACCGTCCCGGCGGTGGGGCCCCGGCGCGCCCACGACATCGTCGCGGCGTCGGGCTGCCGGACGGCGAAGGTGAAGGTCGCCGAGCCCGGCCGCGCGTT
>JAGQUI010000583.1 GCA_020438595.1 Propionibacteriaceae bacterium
CCCCCGCCTGGGGACCCTGTCAGCACTCTAGGCACGCGACACCTCGAGGGGCAGCACCTTTCCCGGATTGTTATGGAACTCCAACAAGGCAATCAACCAGATGTGGGAAATGAATCGATCTAATTGGCTTTGATCGATTCAGAGAAGGCGGTAAAACGACTGACCAGAAGCAAGTTCACGCGATTCGAGCGCAGCATTGCGCCACCAGAGGAAGCTCGCGGGCCGGCTCAGCGCCCCCGGACGAGGGAGCGGACGATCAGCACGAATGCCACCGCACCACCGGCCGCGGCCGCCAGGAGCGCGACCCGATCCGTCCGCAGGCCGCCACGCTCATCGACCACCTGGGCCTTCGCCTCGTCGAAGGCGCCCCGGGCGAACGTCCGCGCATCCGAGACCGTGTTGGCGACGATGGCCTTGGGGTGCACCTGGTTGATCAGGCCCTCGACGCTCGCGGCGAGTCGCTCGCGTGCCGCCGCGATCTCGGCCTCGATCTCCGCACGGGTGCGCACTGCCTCTGCCATGGCTCCTCCACCTTCCCCGCCGCTGCCTAGCGCACAGCCTATGCCAGCCGGACCCCGGGCCGGGCGTGAACACGGGGCGCGGGGCGGGGGCGGCGATGCCCTATCGTGACGACATGACCCAACTCCAGCCGGGCGATCCCGCCCCAGCCTTCACCCTGCCGGACGCCGACGCCCAGCCCGTGCGGCTCGCCGACTTCGCCGGCGGGCGGGTCATCGTCTACTTCTTTCCCGCAGCCATGACCCCCGGCTGCTCCCTGGAGGCCGTCGACTTCGATGCCGCCATGGGCGACCTCGCCGCCGCCGGCTACCAGGTGGTCGGCATCTCGCCGGACAGCACCGACAAGCTGGCGAAGTTCCGCGAGCGCGACCATCTCCGGTTCCCGTTGCTCGCCGACCCCGACCGCGACGTGCTCGGCGCCTACGGCGCCTTCGGGTCGAAGATGCTCTACGGCAAGCGGGTGGAGGGCGTGATCCGCTCGACGTTCATCGTCGACGTCGACGACCAGGGCGCCGGCACCATCTCGACGGCGCAGTACAACGTGCGGGCCACGGGTCACGTCGCGAAACTCCGCCGCGAACTCGGGGTCTGAACCCGAACCATCCCGGCGTCAGTCGCCTGGTTCCTGCGGTTCGGCGATGCCGGGCTGCCACGAGCGTGAGCCGCTCAGCGCCGAGCGCGCCAGCGTGTCCAGCACCGCGGTGGAACCGGACACGATCAGGTGTTCGCCGGCCTTCACGAGCCGGTCATCCGGCGGGTTGGGCTCGAACTCCCCCGGCGCGTGCAGCACCGCAAGGGTGAGGATTCCGCGTCCACGCAGTTCACCGATGGTCACCTCCGCCAGCGGTCCGCCCGGGTCGGCCACCACCTCCTCCATGCCGAACGCCAATCCGCCCCGGTTCAGTGCCGCGTCGATGAACTCGACAACGCCGGGCTTGAGGGCGAGGTTCACGATCCGGCGGCCGGCCATCGTGTAGGGCGAGACAGCGCGGTCCGCGCCGGCCTGGACCAGCTTCGCGATCACGTTGTCCGATCCGGCGCGCCCGACGATGAACAGGCCGGGGTTCATCGAACGGGCGGTGAGGGTGACGTAGACGTTCTCCGCGTCCGAGTCGATCGCGCTGACCAGGCCCTTCGCCCGCTCGACGCCGGCCCGGTGGAGCACGTCGTCGGTTGCTCCGTCACCATGGACGACCAGGTAACCGGCGTCCTCGGCCCGCTGCAGGGAGTCCTCCCGGACGTCGATCACGACCACCTGATGGCCGTCCTCCACCAGCTCGCGGGCCACCATCGACCCCACGCGGCCGAAGCCACAGACCACGAAGTGCCCGTGGAGTTGATCGATCATCCGGCTCATTCGCTTGGCCTTCCTTCTTCCACTGGCGACATCAGTGATCACGTTCTCCGCGACGACCCCGACCGTGCCGAAGATCACGCCGATGGCGGACAGGGCCAT
>JAGQUI010000584.1 GCA_020438595.1 Propionibacteriaceae bacterium
CCGCTCTACCGGCAGGTCAGCCCGATCGATTTCCTCACCTTCGCCCAGGAGCGCCAACGGGTCGCCTACGCCGCCAGCTTCGGCGTTCCAGAGATCCCGGCGCCGTACCGCTCCCGGTACGCCGGGTACCTGCGCGGCATCCCGCACATCTCTGTGCGGGAGGGTCGTGCCGCCGAGATCGTCGCGGAACTGACCGGGCGCGACGTCCCGGTCGTGCTGGACCCGACGTTGCTCCTGACGGCTGAGGACTGGAGCGCGACGATCGGCGAGCGCAGGGCTCCGGACGAGGACTACCTGCTCACTTTCTTCCTCACCGAGCTGACTGGTTCGGAGTCCGCGGAGATCGCCCGGCACGCGGCGGCCAACGGCCTGGCGGTGGTCGATCCCCTCGATCCGTCGTCGGTCCCCGAGCCACTGTCGCCGTTGGGATTCATCGACCTGATCCGGGGTGCGAGCGCCGTGGCGACGGATTCCTTCCACGCTTCGGTGTTCAGCGTCCTGTTCCACCGTCCGCTGATCCTCAAGGGCCGCGACGCGATGGAGTCCCGAACCGAGACCCTGCTGGGTTCGCTCGGCCTCACCCTCGGCCCCTGGGCACCGCTGCCCCACCTGAACGCACTCACCGAGCCCGACTGGCTCGGGGCGGAGGCCAGGCTCGCCACGCACCGGAAGTCCTCGACGGCATACCTCGAAGCGTCCCTCGGCTGAGGCCCGTACCCCGGCGTCCCGATCAGCGCCGGCGACGGGAGACGACCCCCGCAACCATGCCGCGAAGCCGGCGGAAGCCGACCACGCGGACCAGGTACAGGGCAAGCGCCGGAGCCGCGGCAGCACCGATGGTGAGCAGCGAGAGCGCGCCGAGCGGGACCAGCTGGCCCGCGACGAAGGTCGCCGTCGCCCAGCAGGACGCCGCAGCGAGTGCGCCGGCCCCGACCACGTCAAGCCAGGGAACCTGGCTCCACGGCGTGGGCAGGGGCGACCCGACCCGCCGCTGACCGACCCAGGTGAGGTAGACGGCCGAGACGATCGCGGCGACCAGGGTGGCGCTGATGGTTCCCAGCACTCCGAAGCTCAGGATCAGCGGGAAGGTCAGCGAGAGATTGACCACCGTGCCGATCACGTCGTAGGAGAGGGTGAGCCTGGATCGGCCCAGGCCGTTCAGCCAGTAGCGCTGGACCAGCATGAGCAGGGTGATCCCGTTCGCGAGCAGCACCACGGCTGCGACCTGACCAGGGAGATCGGAGCCGAGGTGCAGCCAGGCGACGACGCCGAAGCCGGCCGCCGGGACGCCGACGGCGACCCACCCCGCCACCAGCCGGACCCACAACCGCTGGATCCGTTCGGCTTCTGCCGTCGCGCCCACCGGGCCGTGCCGGCCGATCGCGGTGACGATGTTGGCGTCCATCGGCAGCGAGGCGTTCATCGGGATGTTGCGCAGGGTCGTGGCGAAGCTCGCACCGGTGCCATAGGCCGTCATCTGGGGCGCCGCGAAACGACCGACGAAGAGCGCGTCACCCTGGGCGGCCAGCACTGTGAGCGTTCCCGAGACCTGCAACTTCCACGAGTAGCCGAAGAACTCCTTGAGCACGTTGCCGGAGACGAATCGAACCGCGTGCCGGTCGAGTCTGCGCATCGCCTGCGGAACGACCACGATCAGTGGCATCAGCTGTTGCGCGACGAACGACCAGGCCACGCCGACCAGGCCGTAGCCGTGCTGCACGGTGAGCACCATGCCGACGGCGTAGGCGAAGAAGCCCAGGAGGTCGCCGATCGCGGTGATCCGGAAGATGTTGGCGGTCATCAGTATCTGTGTGAACGGGCCACGCAGCTGCGCCACCGCGACGAGGATGATCATCACGCGGAGCAGGAACGTTGACCCCTCCGGGTCCACGGACGTGCCGGGGAAGAAGGCCATGATCTGTGGCGCCGCGAGGAAGAACAGCCCGCAGATCACCAC
>JAGQUI010000585.1 GCA_020438595.1 Propionibacteriaceae bacterium
ACACCCCGACCCGCCCCGTGACCTTCGCGTAGCCCTCGGCCATGTGGCCGGCACCCTGCTCGTGGCGCACAAGATACGTGCGGATGTCGCGCTCCTCGTGCAGAGCATCGAACAGCGGGATCAGTGGCCCGCCGGGCAGGCCGAAGATCGCGTCCACGCCCGCCCGCTTCAGGCACGCCAAGGTCGCATCGACCGCTCTCATCCCGCTCGCCCCCCTCGCTCGTGTCCGCGCCGACCGCCGCGCCGCCTTCGGCCAGTCTACGCGAGCCCATAGTGTTCACTGCGCACACGGCGCCCACACCCGAACCGGGGAGACGAAACCATGAGCACGAGCCCTCCCGACGGCCCCGACGAGCGCTCCATCGCCGAGAACGCCGCCCGCATCGCGTCCGAGTCACTGACCCACTACGACGAGGCGTCCGACACGTACCACTGCTCGTACGGCCCGCCCGTGCCGGCCGTGACGGTCCACGACGCCGAGAACCAGGTCCTCGTGCGCGTGGAACCCTCATCCGGAACCGTCGTGGGGTTCTCCATCCCGCAGTTCCGCGCATGGCACGCCGAGCACGCCGACGAGGACGGCACGTTCGAGGTATCGCTGCCGTCCGTATGGCCCCTGGGCACCGACCAGGAGCCACCCACGGACGCGTAGCTAACCGATAAGCTGCTTCGTCCAGATCGTCGCGAAACGCACAAGATCAAGGAGAGTTCATGGCCGCCGAGAGCCCCCGCGTCGAGAGCCAGCGCGTCGAGGAGTACCGCCTCAGCGAGGAGCCGTACTACCTGCCCATGGGCAACGAGATCGCGCTGTTCGAGGCGGCCTACCACTCCAAGCTGCCGGTGATGCTCAAAGGCCCGACCGGATGCGGCAAGACGCGTTTCGTCGAGCACATGAGCTGGCGCCTGGGGCGGACCCTCGTCACGGTGGCCTGCCATGAGGACCTCACCTCCTCCGACCTGGTCGGCAAGTACACGCTGCGCGCCGACGAGACGGTCTGGCAGGACGGCCCACTGACCACCGCCGTGAAGGCAGGCGGCATCGCATACCTGGACGAGGTGGTCGAGGCCCGCAAGGACACCACCGTCGTCATCCACCCCCTCACGGACGACCGGCGCATCCTGCCGCTGGAGAAAAAGGGCGAGATCGTCGAGGCCCCGGACGAGTTCATGCTGGTCATCAGCTACAACCCGGGCTACCAGTCCGTGCTCAAGGACCTCAAGCACTCCACCAAACAGCGTTTCGTGGCCCTCGAGTTCGACTATCCGCCCGCCGACCGCGAGCAGGAGATCCTCGTGTCCGAGGCCGGCGTCGCGGCGGATATCGCCGAGCGCCTGGTGAAGGTCGCCGAGAAGGTCCGCAACCTGCGCACCCACGGCCTGGAGGAGGGCGTCTCCACCCGCCTGCTGGTGTACGCCGGTCAGCTGATCCACGCCGGCGTCGACCCGCAGGAGGCGTGCGAGAGCACCATCTGCAAGCCGATCACGGACGACGTGGAGATGCAGCGCTCCATCCTCGAGATCATCGCCACCCAGTTCTGATCGGGGGACGCGCGCAGGAGGGGAACCGCTCATGACCCTGGGTCCAGCCGCCGGCAATGTCGGCATGTACGTGGCGAGAGAGATGCTCGCCAGCGTGCCCGAAGCCCAACAGCAGGCGTACCTCAACATGGTCGAGGAGATCTCCTCGCTGAAGTACCAGCTCGGGGTGGAGGTCGCCCGCCAGCTTCCACGCCTGCTCGCGAACCACGACTCGGATGCGGTCGCCCGATACCTCACCCAGATCCGGCGCGTCGCCGACGTCGGTTGGAAGAGCGGCGTGGAGGTCGCCCGCCAGCTCCCGGATCTGTATGACGCCCCGGACCCGTCGCTCGCCGAGAGCTACGTCGAGATCATCTCCGACGCGACCACCGGTACCGCCGGCGACCCCCAGACCCAGTCGATGGCGCAGGAACTCGA
>JAGQUI010000586.1 GCA_020438595.1 Propionibacteriaceae bacterium
TGGGCAAGTCGCCAGCTGTTACCAGCCTGATCGAGGAGTGCGGAGATACGCCGAAGGAATCGTGAAGAAACGGTATTGATCCGCACCGTCGACTCGGGCGATGGGGGGCCTGCGGGCAAGATGGCCCGCATGACCCAGCGCGCGACTTCGCCCGGCCCGCACATCCTCGTCGTCGACGACGAAACCGTGCTCGCCGGCATGATCGGCAACTACCTCGGACAGGCGGGGTTCCGGACCACGATCGTGCACGACGGGGAGGCGGCGGTGGCACGGGCACTGTCGGCGGACCGACCCGACGTGGTCATCCTGGATCTCGGGCTGCCCGGGAAGGATGGGCTCGAGGTGTGCCACGAGATCCGTCGCCACTCGGACTGCTACATCCTGATGCTCACCGCCCGCAACGAGGAGATCGACAAGCTGATCGGCCTGTCCTCGGGGGCTGACGATTACATGACCAAGCCCTTCAGCATTCGAGAATTGGTGGCGAGGGTGAAGGCGCTGCTCAGACGTCCTCGCGCCGAACGTGGTGGCGAGAACGATGAGTGGTCCGTCGGCCAGCTCACCGTCGACCCGTTGGGTCGGCGGATTCTGGTCAGTGGAGCCGAGGTTGACCTGACCAGGACCGAGTTCGACCTGTTGGCAGTCTTGTCGTCGAGGCCCAGTCTGGTGTTCTCACGCCGCCAGCTGATCGACCGCGTGTGGACCGAGGACTGGGTGGGCGATGAGCACCTCGTCGATGTGCATGTCGCCCATCTCCGCCGCAAGCTGGGCGAGGTGTCGGCAGCATCCTTCGTCGAGACCGTGCGCGGCGTGGGCTACCGGATGGGGCCGGCACAGTGAGCCAGCCAGCACCCGGGAGTCTCACCACCCGGCTGTTGATCTCCCAGATCGCCGTGTCCACAGCGATGGCGCTCACCATGGTGATCGTCGCCGCCCTCGCCGGACCGTCCCTGTTTGAGGCGCACATGCACCAGGCCGGCCAGGCCAACCCAGAGGTGCTCGCGCATTCGGCTGAGGCGTTCCGCACCGCGGGCCTGCTGTCGCTCACGATCGGCCTGCTGATCGCCTTCGCCGGGACCCTGATCGTCAGTGTCCTCGTTGCACGACGGCTGCGGCGGTCGTTGGACCGGCTGGGCGATGCCGCCGTCCGCATCTCCCAGGGCGACTACAACCTGCGGGTACAGGACGCTGACTCCCGGGAGCTGGACACCCTCGCCAACAGCTTCAACACCATGGCGGAGAAACTCGGCGGTGTCGAGGCGACGCGACGCCGGCTGCTCACCGACTTGGCCCACGAGATCCGCACCCCCCTGGCCAGCATGGAGATCTGCGTCGAGAGCCTCGAGGACGGCGCGATCGACCCGGGCCCCGAGGCGTGGCGCATCCTCACCGACCAGATACAGCGGATCTCCCGGCTGGCCGAGGACATCGGACAGGTCTCGGCCGCCGAGGAAGGCCGTCTTGCGATGGACCTTCAGCCGACGAGCGTCCCGGAACTCGCGCAGCGCGCAATCCGCGCTGCCCGGGATGGCTACGACCGCAAGCAGGTCAGGCTGGACATCTCCTCGGATCCTGCCGGTCCGAACCTGACGGTTGAGGCCGACGCGGCCCGGATCGGGCAGGTGCTGGGCAACCTGCTGTCCAACGCGTTGCAGCACACGGCCCCGGGCGGGCACGTCGAACTCCTGGTGGGGTCGCGGGACGGCTGGGTGGAGGTTCAGGTAGCTGACGACGGAGACGGCATCTCCGCAAGGCACCTGCCGCACATCTTCGAGCGGTTCTACCGGGCCGACACCGCCAGGGACAGGGAGCGCGGCGGCACCGGGGTGGGCCTGGCCATCAGTCGGGCTATCGCCGAAGCCCACGGCGGACACCTGACTGCGGCGAGTGAGGGGCCGGGCAGGGGAGCGGTGCTCACGCTCCAGCTCCCGAGGCTCAGCGAGATCTTGAC
>JAGQUI010000587.1 GCA_020438595.1 Propionibacteriaceae bacterium
CGAAGTCAGGTCGGGATAGCGGGACGGCACCGCCTGCCAGACCAGGTGCCGCAGCCAGCTCATCGGGGTGTGCCCGTCGGGCACCTCCTGCTTCGGCAGGGCGGGCTTCGCCCGGCGCAGCGGGAACGCCAGCTGTTCGGCCACCTCCACGGTGCGCGCGACCGCGCCGGGATAACGGGCGAAGCGGGCGTCCATCTCCGCCCCCGAGCGCAGGAACGCGGTGCCGGCGGCCGGCAACCACCCGTCCAGGGCGTCCATGCTGCGGTTGGCCCGGACGGCGGCCACCGCCTGCGCCAGCGGGTGCTGCGCCGGGGTCGCGTAGTGGACGTTGCCGGTGGCCAGCACAGGCAGCCCGCGGGTGGCGGCGAGCGCTGCCAGCGCGTCGTTGTGGGTGGAGTCGAGCGGGCCGCCGTGGTCGGTGAGCTCGACGAACACCCGTTCGGGCCCGAACCGGGCGACAAGATCGTCCAGTGCGCGTCCCGCGCCGTCCGCGCCGTCGGCGAGCAGCGCCTGTCGCACCGCGCCCTTGCGGCAGCCGGTGAGCACCACCCAGTGGCCGTCGGCGCGGGCGGCGAGGTCGTCCGGGTCGTAGGTCGGCCTGCCCTTCTCGCCTCCGGCGAGCTGGCCGTGCGTGATCGCGGCGGCGAGCCGGTGGTAGCCCTCCTCGCCCGCCGCCAGCACCAGCAGGTGGGTACCGACCGGGTCTGCCTGCCCGGCCTGCGGGGCGGGCAGGTCGAGGGAGAGTTCCGCGCCGAACACGGTCTTCAGCTGCATGGTCTCGGCTGCCTCGGCGAACCGGACGATGCCGTAGAGGCCGTCGTGGTCGGTGATCGCCAGGGCGTGCAGGCCCAGCCGCTCGGCCTCCTCGGCCAGTTCGGCCGGGCCGGACGCGCCGTCCAGGAACGAGAACGACGAGTGGGCGTGCAGTTCGGCGTAGGGCACCGCGTCATCGGGACGCTCGATCGCCGGCGGCACGTAGGGGCCGCGCCGCCAGGAGGTGGGGACGTCCTGCGCCGGCACCCGGTTGAGCCGATCCGGGTTGCTCAGCGTCCGTTCCAGCGTGCGCCACGTCATCGGCGGGTTGTTGAAGCCCATCAGTCGTACCGCCCCTCGGCCCACCAGTGGGCGCCCTGCAGCACCAGCAGCCAGGCGGTGCCGGTGCCGTCGACGACCTGGCACCGGCTGGCCCGCCGGTGCCGGACCGGGTCCCAGGACCGCTCGTCGATCGGCCAGGGGCCCGCCCAGCCGATCACGGTGCGGCGCTCGTCGCCGTCCCGCAACTGGGTGGGCACGCCGTGCAGTTGCCCCCGGTCGTCCACAGCGACCGGATGACCGCTCGCGGCGAGCAACTGCACCGGCCGGGGCTCGGCGAACACAGCCGTGGGCAGCGGGTCGGGCAGGCTGCCCGGCCAGGGTGGGGCCGCCGCGGAATCCGGTGCGGGCCGGTCGCCCCAGGGCACCAGCTCCTGCCGTTCGGCGAGCCAGCGCCCGCCGCCGATGTGCGCGGTGAGCACCCCGTCGTGGCCGAGCATGCCCTGCACCCGGGACAGCACGTGGTGCACCCGCTCGTCCGTCCCGGTGCCGAACAGCCCGGGCACGTGGTTGGCCAGCGCGTCGACCACCACCGGTTCCAGGCGCAGGCCGGTGACCGCGCTGCCCAGCTGGTCGCCCGCCGCGGCCTGCAGCTGCCAGCGGATCCGGTCGACCACCGCCGGGGCGTCGAACATTCCCGGGGTACCCCAGGTGCGGGCGACGAACTCGTCCAGGTCTCCGGTCAGCTCGACGCGCAGCTCCGTGCACGCCAGCCCCGCCGCGGACAGCCCGGCGATGAACTGCTCCACGGTCGCCCGCGCCGTGAACGCCACCTGGTCGATCCGGGACAGCGGCGGCTCGAACGCGATCTGCCGGACCAGTTCGGGGGGCGGGACGCGCGGCTGCACCGTCCGGGGG
>JAGQUI010000588.1 GCA_020438595.1 Propionibacteriaceae bacterium
CCCCAACCTGGTCCGGACCGAGTAGGGGACGGTTCCTAACTCGGTCCACCCCGGCGGTCTCGACCGGCTACCGGCCCAGCAGGGCGCGCAGGAAGAACAGCAGGTTGGCCGGACGCTCCGCGAGGCGGCGGACGAAGTAGCCCCACCAGTCGGTGCCGAACGGGACGTAGACCCGCACGGTCTCGCCCATCGCGGCCAGCCGGCGCTGCTCGTCGGACCGGATGCCGTAGAGCATCTGGTACTCGTAGCTTCCCGGCTCGCGGCCGGCCTGGTCCGCGAGCTCGCCGACCGCGGCGATCATCTCCGGGTCGTGCGTGGCCAGCATCGGGTAGCCCTCCCCGGCGAGCAGGACGCGGGCGCAGGCCACGTAGGCGGCCGACACCTCCTCGCGGGTCTGGTGCGCCACCTCGGCGGGCTCGGCGTAGGCGCCCTTGCACAGCCGGATCCGGGAACCCTCGCCCGCCAGCAGCGCGCAGTCGTCGAGCGTGCGGTGCAGGTACGCCTGCAGCACGCCGCCGGCGTCCGGGAAGTCGCGACGCAGCTCGGCGAGGATGCCCAGCGTCGCGTCGGTGGCGTGGTGGTCCTCCATGTCGACCGTGACGGTCATCCCTGCCGCGGACGCCGCCGCGGCGATCTCCCGGGCGTGGGCAAGGGCGAGTTCGCGCCCGCCCGGCAGGCCCAGCCCGAGCGCGGTCAGCTTGACCGACACCTCCGCGGAGCCGGTCAGGCCCTCGGCGGCGAGCCGGGCGAGCACCTCCAGGTAGCCGTCGCGGACGGCCGCGGCCTGCGCGGGGCTGGTCGTGTCCTCGCCGAGGAAGTCGATGCTCGCGACCAGCCCGTCCGCGGCGAGCGCACGGACGGCGGCCAGGCAGTCCTGGATTGTCTCGCCCGGGACGAACCGGCGCACGACCGCAGCCGTCACGGGCAGGCGCAGGGCCAGCGCCTTCAGCCGTTCGCTCCGGGCGGCCGCCAGCAACGCGTTGCGCAGCACGGCATCGAGTGAGTTCATCGCCCCTCCAGCAGGTTCTCGACCAGGTCGACGGTCAGTTCGTCCAGCGAGTCGAGCACGACGTCGGCCAGCGCCAGGGTGTCGGCGGACGGCGGCTTGAAGTGCGGCGGGACGGCGACCACTGCCAGGCCCGCGGTGTGCGCGGACAGGATGCCGTTGTGCGCATCCTCGACGGCCACTGCCCGTTCCGGAGGGACGCCGAGCCGGCGGCAGACCTCCAGGTAGACGTCCGGGGCGGGCTTGCCCGCGTCCAGTTCCTCGGTGCTCAGGGTGGCGCCGAACTCCTCCGCCAGGCCCATCGAGGCGACCGCGGAGTCGATCAGCACCCGCGGCGACGAGCTGGCCAGCCCGACCGGCCCGCGTGCCGCCATCCGGCGCACGGCCTCGATCGCGCCGGGTAGCAGCTCCACGCCCGCGGCGTGGTGGGCGGCCATCGCGTCGATCGTGCGGCGGGCGGCGTCGTCCGCGGTGCCGGGCAGGCCGACCACGTCGCTGAGGTAGCTCGACCACTCCTGGGTGGACATCCCCATCATCGCCCGGGTCGCCTCGGCGGGCCACGGCAGGCCCTCGGCCTCGGCGAGCCCGCGTCGCACCACGTCCCAGATGTGCTCGGTGTCGGTCAGGGTCCCGTCCATGTCGAACACCACAGCACTCATGGCGGCCATTCTCGCCCCCCGCGCTGCCCGGGGCGAATCGGTTCCGTTCGTCGCGTACGATCGCAGGCGTGACGAAGGTTCTGCGGTCGAGGGCGACGATCCAGGTCGACCACCGCGCCATCGACGCCAAGCCAGCCATCCAGGTGCGGCAGCACACCCTGCGTCCGGCCGGCCACGCCCCGCTGGACGCGCTGGTCGCGACGCCGCCCGACCCGGCCGGCGTCCTCGTCTACTTCCCCGGCTTCAACACTCCGCTCGGGCCGTGGGAGATCGCCAAGTGC
>JAGQUI010000058.1 GCA_020438595.1 Propionibacteriaceae bacterium
CTCGACGCGGTCGAAGACCCCCATCCCGCCTCCTCTCCATGCGGTCGGCGCGGTCAAGACTATCCAGCGCCGAACATTCAGCCTACGCGACGGGCGCGGATGGTCATTCAGGCTGGAGTTGGGGGTGAGGTCGCTCCGGGCGGTCGTCGGGAGGCCCGTCCCCGAATCGGAGCTGCGGTGGCTCCTGTGCTACCCTCTTTCGGCTGGCTCCCCAGGGAGCCGGGCGCGAGTGGCGGAATGGCAGACGCGCACGGTTCAGGTCCGTGTGTCCGAAAGGACGTGGAGGTTCAACTCCTCTCTCGCGCACGTTAAGGTGCCTCTGACAAGGGAAAACATCCTCAGGAATGGTACAGCGCATGCTTTTCTGAGAGAATCCTGAACGTGGCCTCTCGCTCTGACAAGGCAAGACGGACGGCGCCGAATCGCACCTCTCAGGAAGCCGGGGGCGGGCCTCGTTCGTCGTGCAAACCGACTTGACAAGGGGTTTCGCGCTCGTGTGGCGCGCCAGCGGTAGTCGCACGTTCACGAAGGACTGTACGGAACGATGGCCCCTGTGGTGACGCAAGGCACTTCCTGGCATCTGACGGGCCGGTGTCCGCGCGTGACTCGCCCCCGGGTGCCTCGATTCAGCGTAGCCGGGTGTTGATCTGGTCCAGGAGGTCCGTCGGGTCGAGCCACATGGAGGGGTACTCGCCGTACCAGCGCTGCACCCCGGTGGCGTCGATGAGGACGAAGCTGTGACCGGGCAGGTCGGTGTGCATGCCTTTGCCGAGGGTGCCGTACGCCCTGGACACCGTACCGTCGTCGAGCAGGAACGGGGTCGTGACGCCGTAGCGAGCGATGTCTGCGGCGATGGCGGCCTTGGTGTTCATGACGATGGGCAGGACCGTGACGCCGGCGGCGTCGAAGTCGGCCTTCCTCTTCTCGATCTGGTCCATCTGCATGATGCAGGCGCCGCAGCCTGCGCCTTCGCTGAAGTAGAGGAGGACGGGCTTGTCGCGGAGTTTGGACAGGGTGACGGTGGTGTCGGCGGTGGTCGGGAGGGTGAAGTCGGGTGCGGTGGTGCTGGTGGTCGCCGAGGTGGTCTGGGAGGTGAGCAGCATGCCGGTGATCAGGGCCACGACGGTGAGGGCTGCGCTCCAGCTGAGCCAGCGCCTCCAGCGGCTGCGGCGTTTGTCGGCTGCCGCGGCCGCCTTCTGGCGGGCGTGGAGTTCCTGGCGGGCGCCGGTGTTGGTCATGGGAAGTCTCGCGTTCAGTGGCAGGGGGCGGGGGATTCGGGTGTCGGGGTTGCCGGTTCGGCTGCCGGATTGGCGTGTTGATCCGGGTGGCGGTCGTGGCGCCCGATGAGGGTCGCCCAGATGAAGACTCCGGCGACGGCGAGGAGTCCGAGGCCCAGGAGCGGTTCGGGGACAGGTTTGAGCCAGGCTTCGATGGAGGCGAACCAGCCGGCGAGAGTGCGGCCGGTGGCGACCTGGATCTCTGGGCCGCTGGTCATCTGGCCGGTGTTGGCCAGGTAGATGATGAAGCCGCCCATGATGGCGAAGCCGGCGGAGACGAGCAGGTTGACGGTGTTGGTGGCCAGTTTCCAGGCGCCGATGCGGAACCGGACGGGCTTGGCGACCAGCGGCTTGTTGCGCAACCCGGTTGCGTCCCAGATCAGTGCCATGACGAACAGCGGGAAGACCATGCCGAACACATATGCCAGGCCGAGACCGACGCCGCCGATCGGGTTGCCGGCGAGGGCTGACAGCGTCATCACTCCGACCAGGACGGGTGCGCAGCAGCTGGAGGCGATGCCGCTGAAGACGCCGAGGGCGAAGAAGCTGGCGCCGTCGCCGCGGCTGGTGTCGGGCGTGCGCAGGAAGTTCGGCAGGCTCCACATCCGGCCCGACAAGGTGAAGCCGGCGAGGACGATCATCAGGATGCCGCCGGCCCAGTAGAGGACGGTGTGGTACTTGGCGATGGCGGCGGCGATGAGGCTGATCCCGACGGTGATCGGTACCAGGATCGAGGCGAGGCCGGCGGCGAAGAGGAAGGTGAGGGGCAGGAGTCGCCAGCGCCGGTTCTTCACCGCCCCGGCGAGGTAGCTGGGGGCCAGGAACACAATGCAGCAGGGGGCGAACAGGGCGACGCCGCCGGCGAAGAAGGCGGCCAGCACGCCGCCGGTGGTCAGCAGGTCACCCATGGTTTGCGGCTTCCGCCCCCGCGGCGCGGCGTTGCAGCAGCGCGTGGAGCTTGCGGCGGGGGAGCCTGCCGGCGGAGAAGTACGCGCCGTCGACGAGGACGAGGGGATTCATCGCCGGTCGATGAACGCCGAGCAGGGAACGGCCCTCCTCGGAAGTGGCCTCCATCACACCCAGTTCGATCGGGGCGCCGTCGTCGATCAGCGAGCGCAGGTAGGTGTGCGCGTCGTCGCAGTAGTGGCAGCCGGGTGCGGTGACGAGTGTCACCGCCGCGATTGTTCGGGTGGGGGCGTTGGGGGTCATCGGTTGTGACTCTCGGCGTGGACGGGTGTCGGGCTGGGTTCGGGGTCGGGTTGGCCCGGCGTCGGCGCGGCGTCAGCCGTGGTGAAGCTTGGTTGTTGCCAGGTCACGGGCGGCAGCTGCATCGCGGCCGGCCCTGCGGGCGCGCTGTGTTGGCTGCGCTGGGCGGTCAGCCCGATCGCGGCGAGCAGCCACCACACGCCGACCCAGATTGCGGCGACGGTGATCACGCCGAACAGCCAGGGGACGGCCATGCCCATCCCGCCGAATCCCATCATCGTGGGCGTCCCGGAGTTGTCATGGCCCCAGCCAAGGCCGGTCGTCCCGGCGTTACCCCGAAGCCCTGATGAAGAAACCATGTAGATGGCCGATGGCACCGGGGTGATCTGTGGGCTCGGCGGCATGATTGCGGCATGAGCGAAGCCCCGAGCCTGACGCCCGCGCATGTGCTGGTGGTCGACGACGAGACGGTGCTGGCCGGGATGGTGGCGAACTACCTGCAGCGGGCCGGGTTCCGCACCAGCGTCGCCCATGACGGCGTCCGGGCTGTCGAGCTGGCGCTGTCCGAGGCCCCGGACGTGGTGGTGCTCGACCTCGGCCTGCCGGGTATGGACGGGCTCCAGGTGTGCCAGGAGATCCGCCGGCACTCCGACTGCTACATCCTGATGCTCACCGCCCGTAACGAGGAGATCGACAAGCTGATCGGCCTGTCGACCGGCGCCGACGACTACATGACCAAGCCGTTCAGTGCGCGCGAACTGGTCGCGCGCGTCCAGGTCCTGCTGCGGCGTCCGCGCGCTGGCCGGGTGATGGAGGAACCGCCTCGGCAGATCGGTGCTCTCCGCCTTGACCCGGTTGGTCGCCGGGTGTGGGCGGGTGACACCGAGGTGGAGCTGACCCGCACCGAGTTCGACCTGCTCGAGGCGCTGTCCGCCCGGCCGAAGGCCGCCTTCACCCGGCGCCAGTTGGTGGACGCGGTGTGGGGTCCGGACTGGGTGGGTGACGAGCATCTCGTCGATGTCCACATCGGTCATCTGCGCCGCAAGCTCGCCGAACTCGCGGACCTTCCCTTCGTGGAGACCTTGCGGGGGGTCGGCTACCGGATGGGCCCGGGACGGTGAGCACAACCAACCGTCCGGGCAGCCTGACCACCAGACTGCTGGTCTCGCAGGTGGCGGTCTCCGTGGCGATGGCGTTGACGATGGTCGTGGTGGCGGTGATCGCCGGGCCCCCGCTGTTCGAGGCGCACATGCGAGAGGCGGGCCACGACAGCCCCGACGTGTTGGCCCATTCGGAGGAGGCGTTCAACACTGCCGGCACGCTGGCGCTGCTGATCGGGCTGTTGATCGCCACCACGGGCGCGATCATCGTCAGCGCCCTGATCAGCCGCAGGCTGCGACGCTCGCTGGACGACCTGGGCGGCGTCGCCTCCCGGATCTCGCAGGGCGACTACGCCCAGCGGGTCGAGCAGACGGATTCCCGCGAGCTCGCGAGCCTGGCCGACAGCTTCAACACGATGGCGTCCCGCCTCGACTCGACCGAGGCGAGCCGGCGGCGCCTGCTCACCGATCTCGCGCACGAGATCCGCACACCCCTGGCCAGCATGGAGATCTGCGTGGAGAGCCTCGAGGACGGGGCCATCGAGCCCGGGCCGGACGCATGGCACATCCTCACCGGACAGATCGAGCGGATCTCCCGGCTGGCCGACGACCTCGGCCAGGTGTCGGCCGCAGAGGAGGGCAGGCTCAACCTCACTCTGGAGACGGCGGACCCCGCCGAACTCGCCCGGGAGGCGGTGCTGGCGGCCGAGGAAGGCTACGGCCGCAAGGGCGTCGGCCTGTCCGTCGAGCCGTCCGCCGGCCTCCCGGCGGTACGGGTCGACCGGGCCCGGATCGCGCAGGTGCTCGGCAACCTGCTGTCCAACGCCCTTCGGCACACACCCCGCGGCGGCCACGTCATCGTCCAGGTGGCAGCCGACGAGGCCATGGTGGGCATCGAGGTAAGCGACACCGGGGACGGGATCGCGGCCGAACACCTGCCCCACATCTTCGAACGCTTCTACCGTGCCGACGCCGCCCGCAACCGCGACCGCGGCGGCACCGGCGTCGGGCTGGCGATCAGCCGCGCCATCGCCCTGGCCCACGGCGGCCAACTCACCGCCATCAGCCCGGGGCCGGGGAAAGGCTCCACCTTCACCCTCCACCTGCCCGAAT
Source organism: Propionibacteriaceae bacterium (assembly GCA_020438595.1). The sequence continues at coordinate 4,697 of JAGQUI010000058.1, forward strand.
CGTCGGAACCTTCATCGAAACAACATCGAACCGGCTAGAAACCCGCCGGGGTATCGCGCACGCTGGGCAGCACGACAAGCGAAAGGCCCGCACAATGCCCAGGAGCCTCAGCAGGCGTGACCTCATCACCGGAGGGCTCGGCCTCGGCGCCGCCGCCCTGCTCGGCGGCTGCTCGACGAGCACCACCGGCACACCGACGACCGCGGTGAGCATCCCGCCGACGCCGGCTTTCGGCTCCCCGGACGTTCGCGCCGTCCTCCAGCCCGGGGTCTCCCAGGTCGATCTCGGCGGAATCACCGCCAGCACCTGGTGTTACGACGGGCAGGTCCCGGGCACGCTGCTGCGGGCGAAGGCCGGCGACGTCGTGCAGGTGCAGGTCCGCAACGGGCTCCCGGTCGAGACCAGCGTCCACTGGCACGGAATCCGGCTGCACAACGCCGCCGACGGCGTGCCCGGCATCACCCAGGACCCGATCGCCCCAGGGGCCGACTACACCTACACCTTCACCGCCCCCGACCCCGGCACCTACTTCTTCCACCCCCACAGCGGCGTCCAGATCGACCGCGGCCTGTACGCCCCTCTGATCGTCGACGACCCCGCAGAACCCGGCGGGTACGACCACGAGTGGGTGCTGGTCCTCGATGACTGGACCGACGGCATCGGCAAGGGTCCCGACGACATCCTCGCCGCCCTCAAGGCCGAACACGGCTTGGTCAGCGTGGGCATGAACCACGACATGTCCGGCATGGGCGGCATGGGAAGCTCGCCCCTGGGGGACGTCGGCGACATCCCCTACCCCCACTACCTGATCAACGGACGCATGCCGGCGGCGCCGGACACCCTCACCGCCAGGCCGGGTCAGCGAGCGCGGTTGCGGATTGTCAACGCGGCCGCCGACACCCTGTTCCGGGTTGCGCTGGGCGGCCACACCATGACCGTCACCCACACCGACGGCTACCCCGTCCAGCAGCAGCAAACCAGGGCCCTCTACATTGCCCAGGGCGAGCGGGTCGACCTGCTCGTCACCCTCGCTGATGGCGTGTTCCCGCTCGTGGCGTCCGCCGAGGGAAAGCAGGGGCAGGCCCTGATCCTGGTCCGCACCGGCGCCGGAGCCCCGCCCGCGGAGTCGGTCCACCCGGCAGAACTCGACACCGATCCGCTGCTCCTGGCAGCCCTCATGCCCGCCGAAAGTGCCCGGCTGCCCCAGCGCGAACCCGACCAGGTCGAACAGGTCACCCTGAACGGCCAGATGAAGCCCTACGCCTGGGGCATGAACGGCAAGACGTTCGGCTCCGACACCCCCATCACCACCAGCACCGGACGTCGGCTCCGCCTCCAGATGACGAACATGACGATGATGGCCCACCCGATGCACATCCACGGCCACACCTGGTCACTGCCCGGCAACGGCGGGCTGCGCAAGGACACGGTGCTGGTGCTGCCCATGCAGACCCTCACCGCCGACCTCGAAGCCAACAATCCCGGACGATGGGCCTACCACTGCCACAACATCTACCACGCCGAGATCGGCATGATGACGACCCTGCAGTACTAGCCCCGGATCTGGCCCGGCCGCAGGTCGAGCCGGCGCAGCAACTGGGCGTTCAGCGCGACCACCACCGTGGACACCGACATCAGGATCGCACCGAGCTCCATCGGAAGGCTGATCCCGACCGGGGCGAGCACGCCGGCGGCGAGCGGGACCGAGACGAGGTTGTAGCCGGCCGCCCACCACAGGTTCTGCAGCATCTTGCGGTAGCTCGCCTTGGACAGCTCGATGACCGACACGACCGTGCGGGGGTCGTCACTGGCGAGAATCACACCGGCCGAGGCGATGGCGACATCGGTGCCGGCGCCGATGGCGAGGCCGACATCGGCCTGGGCCAGCGCAAGGGGGCGTCGTTGACGCCGTCTCCCACCATCGCGACTCGCTCGCCGGCCGCCTGGAGCTCCGCGACCTTGGCCGCCTTCTCCTCCGGCCGGACCTCGGCCAGAACGGTGTCGATGCCCAGCTGGGCGGCGACGCGGTCGGCGACGGTTCGGGCGTCGCCGGTGATCATCGCGACTCGGACGCCGAGGCGGTGAAGAGCCGCGACGGTCGTTGCGGACTCGGGACGGACCTCGTCGGCCAGGCTGAGCGCGCCGACCAGCTGGTCGCCTCGCAGTACGTACAGCCTCGTCAGGCCCGCATCGCGGGTCTCCGAACCGGCGAACGGGTCGCTCGCGCCGACCTCGTTCAGCAGCCGGGGGCCGCCGACGCGAACCACGGAGCCGTCCACCTGGGCCGACACGCCGAGCGCGGGTTGGGAGGTGAAACCGGTCGCAGACGGGACCCGCAGGCCGCGTTCCAGCGCGGCGCGGACGATCGCCCGGGCCAGCGGGTGCTCGCTGTCTGTCTCCGCCGCCGCAGCGAGGGTCAGCACGTCCGCCTCGGTTCGACCGTGGATGGCATTGACCACCGCCACAGCCGGCTGTCCCTTGGTGAGGGTGCCGGTCTTGTCGAAGACGACGGTGGTGACCGTGCGCATCCGTTCGAGGGCTCCCCGGTCCTTGATCAGAACGCCGGCGCGCGCGGCTCGTTCGGCGGAGATGGCGACCACCAGCGGGATCGCCAGGCCGAGGGCATGGGGGCAGGCGATCACCAGGACGGTGATGACGCGGACGACGGCCTGGTCGGGCTGGCCGAGCAGCGTCCATGCGACGCCGGTGATCGCCGCCGCGCCGAGGGCGAACCAGAAGAGCCATGCCGCGGCCCGGTCGGCGAGCAGCTGTGCCCGGGATGTCGAGGACTGGGCCTGCTCGACCAAACGGCGGATGCCGGCGAGCGTCGTGTCCTCCCCGGTCGCGGTGACTTCGACCCGCAGGCCCGAGTCGGTGCTCACCGTCCCCGCGGTCACCGAGTCGCCCGGTATGCGGCGGATGGTCCGGGACTCCCCGGTGACCATGGACTCGTCCAGTTCGGCCTCGCCGTCGACGATCCGTCCGTCGGCCGGGATGCTGCCGCCGGGGCGCACCAGGACCACGTCGCCGACGGCCAGGTCGGCGACCGCGATCTTCTCGACCGTGTCGCCACGGACGATCTCGGCGGTGTCGGGCAGCAGCGCGGCCAGGGAGTCCAGCGCGCTGGTGGTGCGGGCCAGGGAGCGCATCTCGAGCCAGTGGCCGAGCAGCATGATCACGATCAGCAGTGCGAGTTCCCACCAGAACTCCAGCGCGTGGCTGAGCAGGCCGAGGGTGGCGCCCCAACTCGCGAGGAACGCGACGGTGATCGCCAGCCCGATCAGCAGCATCATGCCCGGACGGCGTGCGCGCAGTTCACTGACCGCACCGGTCAGGAATGGAGAGCCGCCCCAGGCGTACAAGACCGTGCCCAGCAGCGGCGGCACCCACGCCAGCAGCCCATCGGCCGGAACCTCGTAACCCAGCAGCATCGCGAACATCGGCGACAACGCCACCACCGGCACGGCCACGAGCAACATCACCCAGAACAGCCGCCGGAACCGCTCCACGTGGTCACCGTGCCCGCCGTGCGCGGCATGCCCCGCGTGTTCGCCCTGCTGCTGCGGTGAGCCGTGCCCCATCGCGGGGTGGCCCTGGGACGCGAGGTGCCCGGCGGCGTGGTCGGTGCGAGGGTCGTCCTCGAGCCCAAAGCTGGGCTGAGTTCCGACGACGTGCAGGCTCGCATGCTCGTCCATGACGATCTCCTTCGCTGATACCCCCCATGGGTATCCGCGACAACCTCTGCCGGAAGCCGTCCATTCCCGCTGGGCCCGATCCGGGACAGAACTTCAGAGAAACTTCACAGAAACCGGCGGTTGGCATCGAGTACGTCCTCGACCCTTGGAACATCCCGTCCCCCGCACCGAGGCAGGCTCCCGTGACCACCACCGCAGCACGACCGTCCACCCCCCGCCCCACCCGCACGCTCGCGGACCCAACCGCCACGATCGCCGTCCTGGTGCTGACCGGTGTGCTCAGCCTGACGGCGCTGCTGGGCCCGAACCTGGTCGCGAACGAGCTCGGCATGGTCATGAGCATGGGGATGACCCACTACATGGAACTGCTCGCGGTGCACCAGCCACGCAACCTGATCATCTTCATGGCCATCCCGGTCGTTCTCGCCGAGACCCTCGCCATCACCGAGCTGGCCATCCTCTTCCGCCGCGCCGCGACACCCGCCTGGGTTCGGGCCACCAGCCGTGTCGCCGGCCTGCTGGCCGGCCCGATCATGCTGGCGATCTTCCTGCACTTGCTGGTGAACGCCGTCGTGCCGCTCACCCTCGCCGGGGCGTGGCGTGGTCCCGCCGACGTGATCGCCGTCCTGTTCTACCTGTCCGGCACCATCCCTCTGGTCGGCATCACACTGGTCGAACTCGGTCTCGTCGGCACCGACCCGACCAACTCGCTGAAGTGGCACGCCACCTTCATTGCGATCTTCCTGGTGGTCGCCCACGTCGCCATGATCTTCGGAATGCTCGACCCGGGCCTGCTCGGCTACCGCATGATCCACCAGCACTAACGGTCGACCCACGCAGGGTGTGTCCTGTGGGACCGTATCTGCCGACTCGATCCGCCGACTCGATAGGTCCGAATCCGATCCCGCCCTTGACGAGCCGAGCGAGGTCTGGGTGATGAGCGCCGTCAGTGGTGGGTGTGGTGGTGGTGCGCGTCAGGGAAGTGGGCGTGGGTGTGGGTGACCGCCTGATGGGTGTGGGGGTGGCTGTGCCGGATGCCGGATGGTACCTGTGGGACGTGCTCGTGGTCGTGGTGGCCGTCGTCGTGAGTGTGCCAGTGCTCGTGAATGATCGCCTCGTGGGTGTGTGAGTGTTCGTGCCGTTCGGTGACGTGCAGCCACACGCCGACGGCCATCAGGACGGCGGCGACCAATAGGGGCCAGGTCACCGGCTCGCCCATCACCACGGCGAGCAGTGCGCCGAAGAACGGTGCCACCGAGTAGTAGGCCCCCGCCCGGGCGGTGCCCACGTGGCGCATGGCGACGATGAACAGCACCAGCGAGATTCCGTAGGCGGCCAGGCCGACTCCCATGGCTGCGGCGACTTTGGTCCAAGCGGGCAGGGTCGCGCCGAGGGCGAGGGCGAGCAGCAGGTTCACCGGCCCAGCGACGGCGCCCTTGATGGCGGACAGCCAGGTGGCGTCGTGGAGGGAGACCTTGCGGGTGAGGTTGTTGTCGATGGCCCAGCACAGGCAGGCTGCGATGATGGCCAGGGAGGGCCAGGGGCTGCCCAGGCTGACCCCGCCCTGGACGGTAAGGACGATCGCGCCGGCGACGATGGCGAGCATGCCGAGTCCGATCCGGCGGTCGAACGGTTCGCGGAACACGACCCAGGCGATCACCGCGGTGAGCACGGCTTCGGCGTTGAGCAGCAGCGACGCACCCGAGGCGGGCAGGCTGCTGAGCCCGATCATGAGCAGGACGGGGCCGGCGATCCCGCCGAACCCGACCGCGCCGGCCAGGTAGCCCCATTCGGCGCGCTCGAGTTGGGGTTGTGGGGTGCGGCGGGTCAGTTGCCACAGGCTGAGGCCGAGTCCGGAGCCCAGGTACAGCAGCCCGGCCAGCAGCCATGGACTGGTGGTGCCCAGCAGCAGTTTCGCGATCGGGGTCCCGGCACCGAACAACAGCGCCGAGGCCAAGCCGGCCTGAACCCCCCGGTTCCTCATCCCGGATGCCTCTCGCCGCTGGTGGTCACCGGTCGGCCTGGTGGTGCGGCGGCCGGGCGTAGAGGACGTGTTCGGTGTGGTGCAGGACGTTGGTGACCAGGGCCGCGATGTGCTCGTCGGGTTGGGAGTAGTAGACCGAGGTGCCTGCGCGGCGGGTGGTGACCAGGCGGCCGGTGCGGAGCTTGGCGAGGTGTTG
>JAGQUI010000589.1 GCA_020438595.1 Propionibacteriaceae bacterium
CGGAGCGATCACCTGCTGCAGGTCGCTGCCGGGGGCGTAGCGGATGGCCGGGAACGGTGCGATGCGGGGCATGGGGCAACGCTAGCGAACGGTGGCCCGGAAGGGAGGCCGCCGGGGGCCCGGCGAGACCGGCGAGACCGGCGCGGCGACGCCGGATTGGCCACGGCGGATATCGTGGCGGGCGTGAAACGCAGGGGGGTGTGGATCGCCGCGGCCGTCGCGGCGGTCGTGCTCATCCTGCTCGGCGTGTGGGGGTTCAGCCAGGCGAAGCAGTTCGAGGCGCTGGCGAAGGCGGGCAAGGCCGACGCGTCCGCCGGCCTGAAGAGCCTGGCGGCGGAGGACCCCGCGGCCGCGCTCGCGTCCTTCCAGAAGGCGACCGACGAGTTCGGCCGGGCGCGCGCCCTGCTCGGTCCCGAGTGGCTGCACGGCGTCCCCTGGGTCGGCCGGCAACTGGCGGCGGCGGACGACCTGGCCACGATCGGAATGGAGGGCTCGTCGGCCGGGGCGGAGGCCGTCCAGGTGCTGGAGGCGGCCGGCGCGACGTCCGGGGAGGGCGGACTCAACCAGTTGCTGGTGCAGGCCCGGCCCCACCTCGACTCGGCGCTCGCCTCGCTGGTGGTGGTCGCCGAGCGCTCCGACGGGCTCACCACGGACGGGCTGGTGCCGCAACTGGCGGACGCGGTCACCGAGCTGAACGGGCTGCTCGATCCGATGCGGCTCGTGCTCAGCCGCAGCCAGGCGATGCTCGAGCTCGAGCGGTACCTGTTCTCGGGCGAGCACACCTTCCTCATGGTTGCCCAGAACAGCTCCGAGCTGCGGCCGACCGGTGGCTTCATGGGCACGTTCGGCATGTTCCGGTTCGGTCCGGGCGGGATCGCGCTGGACTCGTTCGCCGACGTCTACTCGCTGCCGTTCGACACCCTCGACGAGCCGCTGCCCGAGGGCGGACAGGTCAACTACAACCACTTCTACTTCCGCAACACCAACTGGTGGATGGATTTCCCGACCAGCACGCACATGATGCTGAAGTTCTGGGCGAACCTGAAGCAACCGGAGCTCGACGGCATCATCGCGGTCGACATCCCGTTGCTGCAGGCCCTGCTGAGGGTGCACGGCCCGATCACGGTGCCCGAGTCGAGCGAACCGATCACCGCGCAGAACGCGATGCTCCTGCTCAACGAGGTGGTGCAGTACGACAAGAGCGGGCAGGCGAGCCGGGACGACCGCAAGCTTGCCATCGTCTCGCTCGTGAAGGAGCTGTTCGGCTGGCTGACCGGGCTGCCCGCCGACCAGGCCCGGCCCGTGCTGGACGCGCTGGTGGGTGCCGCGAACCAGAAGCACGTCCAGGTGTACTTCACCGACCCCGCGGCCCAGGCCGCGATCGTGCAGACGGGGTGGTCGGGCGCCCTGGCGCCGCCGGAGGGCACCACCGACCTGGTTGCGGTGAGCAACGGCGTGATCATTCCGAGCAAGGCCAACTTCGGGGTCAGCAAGACCCTCGACTACGTGGTGGTGCTGAACCCGGACGGTAGTGCGGACACCACCCTGGCGCTCGGCTACACGAAGAGCCCGCAGAAGCTGCTCGGGGTCCCCCAGCAGTGGCTGGCCAACTACACCCGGGTGCACCGGTTGGCCGGCACCACGTCGGCGGGGGAGGCGGTGGACGGCTTCACGAGCCTGGTCGACGCCACCGGCCTGCCCACCTTCGGCCAGTACTTCCGGCTCAACCCGGGCGCGTCGAAGGACGTCACGTTGCAGAGTCGCGTGCCCGAAGCCGTCCAGCAGGGTGCGGCGGCGACGATCCCCGGGGCTCCGGAGGCCGCGTCCACGGCGACCGGTGACGTCTGGCACTACCGGCTCCTGCTCGCGAAGCAGGCCGACCTCGTCGAGACCGGGGCGACAGTCACGGTCACCGTCCCCGAGGGATGGGCGGTGGCCGGCTCG
>JAGQUI010000590.1 GCA_020438595.1 Propionibacteriaceae bacterium
CGTCTGCGCTACGAGTCCTGGCACCTGCTGCACCTGTACGCCTACCTCGGGGTGGGTCTGGCGCTGCCGCACCAGTTGTGGACGGGCCAGGAGTTCCTGACGAACCCGGTCGCCACGATCTACTGGTGGACGCTGTGGGCTGCCGCCGCCGGCGCGATCCTCCTCTGGCGGATCGGCCTGCCGCTGTACCGCAGCCTCGCCCATGACCTGCGGGTCGAGCAGGTGGTGCGGGAGAGCCCCGACATCGTCTCGGTGACCATGCGCGGACGCGGGCTGGACCGGCTGGCGCCGGTCTCCGGCCAGTTCTTCAACTGGCGGTTCCTGACCGGGCCGGGCTGGATGCGTTCGCACCCCTACTCGATCTCGGCCGCACCGGACGGTCAGACGCTGCGGGTCACCGTGAAGGACCTCGGGGACGGCAGCCACGCGCTCGCGCAGGTGAAGCCCGGCACCCGGGTGTGGTTCGAGGGCCCCTACGGCCGGTTGCACCCCGGCGTGCGGACCCGCCGCAAGGTGGTCCTGATGGCCTCCGGCATCGGGATCAGCCCGATGCGGGCCCTGCTCGAGGGCCTGCCGCAGCAGCCGGGCGAGGTGACCCTGCTCTACCGGGCCCGCACCGAGGCCGACCTCGCCCTCAAGGACGAGATCGAGGCCATCGCCGCCCGCACCGGAGCCCGCGTGTACTACCTGGTAGGACGCCGGATCCCCGGCCGCGACACCTGGCTGCCCCAGGCCGCCGCCGGACTGTCCGACCCGCAGGCCCTGCGCCAACTCGTGCCCGACATCGACCAGCACGACGTGTACCTGTGCGGCGCCACCGCCTGGATGAACGCCGCCACCGCGGCCGCGCTCGAGTGCGGCGTCCCGGCCGCGAACATCCACACCGAACGCTTCAGCTGGTAGCCCCGGCGCCCACACCAAGGAGAACCAACTCATGCGCAAGATCGTCACCGCCATCATGGGCACCATCAGTGGCCTGGTCCTGCTGTTCAGCTACCACACGAGCACGAACAGCCAGGCCGCCGCCACCACCACCGGCGGCACCGACACCGACACTGGCTCGACCTCCACCTCCGGCACCTACACCGGCGACGCCGTCGAGACCCAGTGGGGCACCGTGCAGGTGCAGATCACGGTCGAGAACGGCCAGATCACCTCCGCCGACGCGATCCAGTACCCGAACGGGAACCGCCACGACCAGCAGATCAACGCCTACGCGATCCCGCAGCTCAACGCCGCGGTGGTCGAGGCGCAGAGCGCGAGCATCGACACCATCTCCGGCGCCACCGTCACCAGCGACGGCTACCTGCAGTCGCTGCAGTCCGCGATCGACGCCGCCCACCTGTGACCCTCACCATGCACCCCCGCACGGCCCCCGGGCAGGTTCCCGAGGAACGAGGGAAGCGTCACGAAGGGCCGCCGGCACCCGAGGACCTCCCGCGCCGCGCCTTCGTCGCCCAGATCATGGGGCTGCCGATGAGCGTCCACGTGCGCGGGCCGCGGGCCCGGGACGCGGCGGTCGGGGCCGCTGTGGAGCAGGCGTTCGACGAACTGCGGGCCGACGAGGCCATGTTCAGCACGTGGAGGCCGGACAGCCCGGTCAGCCGGATCCGGGACGGACGCGACTCCCTGCGCGGCGCCGAACCGCGGATCCTCCGGGTGGCGGAGCTGTGCGAGGTGGCCGGGCACCGGACCGGAGGCGCCTTCTCCGCGTGGCTGCCGGACGCCGACGGCACGGTCCGGTTCAACCCCACCGGCCTGGTCAAGGGCTGGTCGGTCGAGCAGGCATTCACCGGCCTGATCGCGCGCCTGCGCCAACTCGGGGGCCACGATGCCCTGGTCAACGCCGGCGGCGACATCGCCGTCCGCTGCACCCGCACCGACACCCCTTCGTGGACGGTCGCCATCGAGGACCCCCGGGACCGCACCCGACTGCTCA
>JAGQUI010000591.1 GCA_020438595.1 Propionibacteriaceae bacterium
CGTGCCGTTGATCGTCAGTGCCGAGCCGAGCGTACGCGCGGTGCCCTTGCCCGACGGCGGGCAGAGCAGGTACTCGCTGCTCGCCGCCCCGAGTTCGGCCGTCGACGTCGCGCCGTCGGCGGTGAGCGTCACCGTTCCCGACGCGATCGTGAGGCCGTCCGCGGCGCCCGGGCTGGTCGTGGATGCGTCCGCGAACAGCCGGTACGTCCCGTCCGGCACCGACTGCGGACCGGACTGGCAGCCGGCCAGGGCCAGGCCGAGGACGCCCGCCGAGAGCACGGCGACCAGACGACGCAGCGCGCCGCGCGAGGGTGGACGCATCGATGTCATTGGTGAACCTCCGTTGGCGGGGCTGGGGGCAAACGTAGCGATCTGGCTCGCGCGCGTGAAGACTCGCAGGCGGAAGCAATCGTGCCGGTCGACCGGAACCGCTACTCGAACGACTCCGGCGCCAGCACCGTCTCGATGCCGAGCGCGATCGCGCCCACGATGCCGGCCATCTCGCCGATCACCGAGTGGGCGAGGGTGAGGTTCCTCGTGGCGAGGGGGAGTGCCCTCTGGTACGCCACCGAGCGGATCCCCGCCAGCAGGTCGTCCGTCGCCTCGGTGAGCGGCCCGGTGACCACGATCCGGGCCGGGTTGTACACGTGCACCAGCGACGCGACCGTGCTGCCGATCAGCGCCGCCGCGTCCCGGATCAGCCGGATCGCCACCGGGTCGCCGTTCCGGGCCGCCTGGCGCAGGTCGGTCTGGGTGAGGTCCGGGTTGCCGGTCGCCGCGCGCAGCTTCTTCGTGATCGCCTCCGCGGACGCCACCGCCTCGATGCAGCCGGTGTTGCCGCAGGAGCAGATGATGTCCTCGGCCCCGACCACCGACAGGTGGCCGATGTCGCAGGCCGCGCCATCCGCCCCCCGGTGCACATGGCCCCTCGCGGTGATCAGCCCGCCGCCGATGCCCGTTCCGACCTTGACCACCAGCAGCGGGCACTGGTCCTCCGGCAGCACCCGCGCCTCGCCCATCGCGATCAGGTTCACGTCGTTGTCCACCCGGCACGGGCAGCCGAACTCGGCCTGCAGGCGCGCAGCGACCGGGAACTCGTCCCAGCCCGGCATGATCGGCGGACGCACTTGGGACGCCGCGCTTCGCGTCCACCGGACCGGTGAACGACACCACGATGATCCGCAGCGCGGCGTCCGGCAGCCCGAGTTCCCCGAGGATCTCCCGGGCCAGCGCCACGGTCGCGTCGAGTGTCGCCACCGGGCCGGACCCCGCCGGGACCTCGATCCGCCGCTGCGCCAGGAACCTCTGGTCCAGTCGCGCCACCACCACCCGGATGTGGTGCGGCGTCAGCTCCGCCACCAGGATCGCGCCCGCCTCCGGATCGATGGACAGCGTCTCGGCGGGCCGGCCCGCGCCACGCCCACTCGGCACCACGCCGCTCGACACGACCAGCCCGCGCTTCTCCAGGCGTGCGATGCAGGCGCTGATGGTCGAGCGGGCCAGTCCCGTCGCCCGGGCCAGCTCCGGCCGCGTCGTCGCCGTGCCGGACGCGATCAGCTGCGCCACCACGCTCATCGCCACCGGGGGATCGGTGAGCCGCACCATCGGCGGGACGGCCAGCCGGGCGACCGGGAGTTCCGGGCGGCTCGATGCCTCGGTCATGGTTCTCCGGTCTCGTGCAATTCTGTCGTGAAAAACATTATTCAGGCTCTGCGCGTCACGCTAGCACCACTGTTAGGTTCAGATCGAGCGAGAAATCGCTCACGAAAGGACGGCGTGCTCAACGGGGAGGCGGCGGATGTCTGACGGTACTCGCGGTTCCGGCGAGCGCCTGCGCGCGGTCATCGTCGGCGGCGGGATGATCGGCAACATCCACCGACGAGCGGCGCTCCTCAACGGGGCCGAGGTGGTCGGCGTGGTCGAGAAGGACC
>JAGQUI010000592.1 GCA_020438595.1 Propionibacteriaceae bacterium
GAGTGGACCACCGACAAGAAGATCAGCCAGACGATCGCCGCGAAGAAGAACAAGTCGATCCTCGAGAAGATCGGCCTCGGCGCCGGCCGCGTCGTGTCCATCTTCTACCAGGCGGCCCGCGAAGCCGTGCAGACAATGCTCAGCACCGTGATCCCATTCATGGGCTTCGTCGCCATGCTGATCGGCATTATCCAGGCCTCGGGCTTCGGCACCTGGTTCTCCAACATGTTGACGCCGCTCGCGGGCTCGGGTATCGGACTGATCGTGCTCGGCTTCATCTGCTCGCTGCCGTTCCTGTCGCCGCTGCTTGGCCCCGGCGCCGTCATCGGCCAGATCATCGGCACCCTCATCGGCGTGGAGATCGGCAAGGGCACCATCCACCCGAGCCTCGCCCTGCCCGCGCTGTTCGCCATCAACACCCAGAACGCCGCCGACTTCATCCCCGTCGGACTGGGCCTGGCCGAGGCGGAGACCGAGACGGTCGAGGTCGGCGTCCCGTCGGTCCTCTACTCCCGGTTCCTGACCGGCGTCCCCCGCGTCGCCGTCGCCTGGCTCGCCAGCATCGGCCTCTACTCCTCCTGACCACGAAAGGATCACCCTCATGACCGAGACGTACCGCACCACCGTCACCGCGGCCGGACCGGAGGCCACCGCCTTCATCGGCCAGGGCATGTTCGTCACCTTCGGCGAGGACGCCCCCGACGCCTTGAAGGAGTTCTGCTTCATCATCGACGCCTCGGCGCGGACGACGCAGGACATCGAGGTGGGCCAGGTACTCGTGCTCGACGGCACGAGCTACCCCATCACAGCCGTCGGCGACGTGGCCCGCCAGAACCTCGACGCCCTCGGGCATGTCACGGTGAACGTGGACGGTGCCGACAAGGCCAAGATGCACGGCGCGATCCACGTCCGCGGAGAGCAGATGCCCCAGCTCGACGTCGGCAGCACGATCGCCATCGAGGCGTGATCCACCGCGAGGTGGTCGTGGGTCACGAACTGGGCGTCCACGCCCTCGTGGCCCACGACCTCGCCGAACAGGCCGCCCACTTCGACAGCAGCCTGTTCCTCCGCACCGGGGGCCGGAGCGCGAGCCTGCGCAACGTCGTGGACGTGCTCGCCCTGGGCCTGCGCCACGGTGACCGGGTCTCGATCTGGGCAGACGGACTCGACGAGTCCGAGGCCCTCGAGGCCACCGCCGACATCCTCCAGTCCTCCCCCTGACCACGCGGCCCACCGATCACCCGGCCCGCCGCCACCCACCGAAGGAAGCACCATGACCAACCAAGCCATCGCCGACGGACTGCGGCACGCGAGCGACACCCGCGTGATCGAGGTCGGTCGCGCCATCCTCTCCCGAACCGGCGAAATCCTCGCCGAGTCCCTCGCCCAACCCGGCCGGCCGTTGCTCATCGTCGCCGATGAACGCACCTGGACCGCCGCGGGCGAGGCCGTCGCCGCATCCCTTCGGGCGGCGGGCCTGACCCAGGCCGAGCCCCTCGTCTTCCCCGGGACGCCGACGCTGTACGCCGCCTACGAGCACTGCGAGACGATCCGCGAGCGCCTGCGGGAGACCAACGCGCTCGGTGTCGCCGTGGGCGCCGGCACCCTGAACGACCTGGTCAAGCTGGCTTCCGGCGAGCTGGACCAGCCCTACGCGGTGGTCGGCACTGCGGCGTCCATGGATGGGTACTCCGGGTTCGGGGCACCGATGAGCCAGGGTGGTGTGAAGATCACGATGCCCTGCCCGGCCCCCGCCGTCGTCCTGTTCGACCTCGACGTCGCCGCAGCGGCACCCAAGGACATGGTCGCCTCCGGCTACGGCGACCTGGCGGCCAAGATTCCGGCCGGTGCCGACTGGATCCTGTCGGACGCCATCGGCCTCGACCCGATCGACCCCCTCGCGTGGGACCTCGTCCAGGGTGGGGTG
>JAGQUI010000593.1 GCA_020438595.1 Propionibacteriaceae bacterium
GCATGCCGCCGAGCGAGACGACGTCCACGGGGATGCCGGCCCCGCCAAGGAACCAGGCCGCCCCGAGCGCGACCTGCCCGCCGCCGCTCCAGCCGACCAGGGTGACCCGCTTGCCGCTGCCCAGCTCGTAGCCGTGGTCGACCAGCGAGCGTCCGATCTCGTCGGCGGTGCCGAGGCTGAACGTCGGGCCGTAGCGGCGATCCGCGCTGACGAACAGCTGCAGCGCGTTGCGGGCGTTGATCAGCATCCCGAGGGCGCTCTCCGGCTTGTGCAGCCGCACCTTCTCGATCCGGCGCCACATCCACGCGAACGCGCGGTTGCCGGTCAGGGCGCGGTTCGCCGGCGAGTAGGGGAACACGTCGCTGATCACCACCGCACCCGGCAGGCGCTGCGCGAGGCCGTCCAGCAGCGGCAGTTCCTCGGGCGGGATGGACGAGCCGTCGAGCGCGCCGATCCCGGACAGGTAGAACACGTAGTGCTGGTAGTCGGTCTTCGGCAGGTCGTCGTCGAGTTCGCCGGACGCGAGCAGGGCCAGCGACCGGGTGGCCTCGTCCGCCCCCTTCTCCGACCACCAGCCGAGGGACTCCAGCGGCGCCGCCATCGCCGCCAGCGCGACCAGGAAGCCCACCCCGACGAGGACCTGGACGACCAGCACGATCGCGAACACCAGCAGCAGGAGCAGCAGTACGAAGAAGTCGACCATCAGGCGCTCCGCGCCGCCCGCCGCCCCGCGTCCGGCCCGACCGGCATGAACGGGTGCCCGGCGAGGATGTCGTGCCCGGTCAGCATGGACGGCCGCCCGGTGAGCAGCTGCCAGAACCGGTCGCCGAGCCAGGTCACGGGCTTCGCGAACGCCCAGCCGAGCACCTGCGTCGTGCCCCAGCCGAGCGCGGCGACCAGCAGCCCGGTCCACAGGTCCGTCGCGTAGCCGACGGCGACCAGCGCCCACAGCGACAGCAGGCTCCAGACCTGCAGTGCCCGCGCGATCCAGGGCCCCACGAACGGGATCATGGCCAGCACGCCGTACCAGAGCGGTCCCGTGGAGAGCAGGACGGCGAACGTCACGTGCAGCAGCGTCCGCCCGCCCACGACCAGGCTGCCGGCGAGCCAGGTCGCCAGGGCCTGGAGCAGGTACAGCAGCACCAGAGAGGCGCCGTTGAGCGCGATCGCGAACCAGAACCGCACCCCGCGGATCCGGTTGATGAACAGCACGACGCTGTTGCCGAGCAGGGTGGACGCGGCCGCAACCATCGCCACGCTGAGCACGACCCAGACCGGGTACGGCTGCGCCTCGACCCACGCGAGCAGGCCCGGGTCGAGCTGTCGGGACCGTGCCGCCGCCTCCAGCACGGTGCCGACGAAGCCGAAGAACTGCTCCAACGCCACGCTCCCTTCCTGAGGGTGGCTGCGACCCTAACACCGTCCTCGCCGGCCGTCCGACGGAAGATGGGGACGGTTCCTCTTCGCGTCGGGCGACGGGTGAAGGAACCGTCCCCATTATCCGTCGCGAGGTCGGATCGGGGGCCAGGTGTACCCACCTAGGTCGGGATGACCTTCACCTCGGTTCCGTTGAGCAGCGCGACGACGGCGTCGGAGGTGACCTGCAGGTAGCTGCGTCCGTCCGGCGCGAAGGCCTCGGGGTCGAAGTAGTGGTCCTTGACGTTGTGCTGCATCGGGCCGATGTCGTAGATCGTGATCCGGCCCTCCTTGGTCGCCCGTGACCACGGCGAGCCGACCGCGATCGGCCAGCGGCCGGCGAACATCACCCAGCCGAGCTTCTCGAACGGGTCGTTGGTGCCGCGCAGGTGGTACACGTGCCGGAGCCGGTCCAGCCCGTAGTCGTCCGACATCATTCCGCCGATGGAGATCAGTTCCAGCGGGATCTTCGTCAGGCCGAGGTACCAGGCCGCCCCCACCGAGATCTGG
>JAGQUI010000594.1 GCA_020438595.1 Propionibacteriaceae bacterium
CCGACGGTGAGCCGGACGGTCTCGCCGGGCACCAGGAGACCATCCACCTGACGGATCAACGGGTTCCAAGCTGCGTAGTCGTCGAAGGAGATCAGGGCGTCCCAGACATCGGCGAGGGAAGCCCGGATGTCGGTGGTGTGGAGGTTCTCGATCATCGCGGGCGGTCCGGGCTAGATGGTCGCGCCACCGTCGACGACCAGGGCGTGTCCCACGACGAAGCTGGCGCCGGGGCTGCACAACCACAACACGGCGGACGCGATCTCCTCCGGACGGCCGATGCGGCCGATGGGGAGTCTCTCGGTCATGTTCTCCATGGTGATCCAGCCCCGCTCGAGCATGTCCGTCACCATGGGGGTGTCGATGCTTCCGGGACAGACGGCGTTGATGCGGATCCCCCGTCCGGCGTACTCCACGGCGGCACTCCTCGTGAGGCCGAGGACCCCGTGCTTCGAGGCGCCGTAGATCGCCCGGCGGGGATTCGCCCTGATCCCGCCGATGGAGGAGTTGTTGACGATGGCTCCGCTGCCCTGCGCGGTCATCTGGCGCAGCTCGTGCTTCATGCAGTGCCACACGCCGAGGAGATTCACTCCGATGACCCGTTCGAAGTCGACCTCCCCGACGTCGGCCGTGGCAACCGCCGGCATCATCACGCCGGCGTTGTTGAACGCGGCATCGAGACGACCGAAGGTGGCCACGGTCCGCTCCACCATGAGGGCGACGTCCGACTCGTCACGGACGTCGCACCGGAGGGCGAGCGTCCGGTGTCCCTCGCGGGCCAGTGACGTCGCTGCAGCGGTGACGGCCTGCTCGTCGACATCGGCGAGGGTGACGGCGGCGCCGGCCTCGGCGAACGCGCGCGCCGTTGCCAGGCCCATGCCGGATCCTGCTCCGGTGACGAGGGCAACCTGGTTCTCGAAGCTCATCTGAGGTCCCTTCCTGGAGTGTCCACGTGCGCTCTCCCCGTTCCACGGGCCGCGGCAGGCAGCGCGGCCATCCGAGGACAGTCCACCGCACAAATCCTCGATGTGGGAGACCCTCCGGGACCCCCTCAACCGCTACCGGCGGGCTCGCAGGGGAGAGGGCCTCCCCCAGGGCCTCTCAGCAACGGTCGCGGTCATCAAAGGTGCGTAGTTTCCGAATCGTTGTGGCTGTGGGACCACGGTGGCAGGGATGAGAGGGTGGATGGATGGCGTCGCGCCGTCGCGAGGACTTCTCGTGCCCACTCAGTCCGGCCCGCCGCGACCGAACTCCTCACGCGCAGGACGAGTGGAGGATGACGCGCAGGACGAGTGGAGGATGATGAGTGCGCTTGGCTGGGTCCACCTGATCTTCGGGATCGTCGCGTTGTTCGCTGGGGGTGTCGTGATCTCCATCCGAAAGGGCACGCGCTGGCACCGTACCTTCGGACACTTCTACCTCTCCAGCATGGTCGCCCTCAACGCCACCGCCTTCTTCCTCTATGGCCTGTTCGGCGCCTTCGGGCCTTTCCACTGGATGGCGGTCGCGAGCCTGGTCACGGTGGTCGTGGGCATGGTTCCGGTGCTGGCCCGCAAGCCGAGAGGAAGGTGGCTGGAACTGCATGCCGGCTTCATCGCCGGGTCCTACGTCGGACTGGTCGCCGCGACGGCCGCCGAGATCACCAGCCGGTTGCCGGGCGGGTGGGGCAGCTTCTCGGCCACGGTCACCGGAATCACGATCGCTGTGGTCATCGCGGTCGGTGTGCTCCTGATCCGAACCAGGCTGCCGAAGACCGTCGGCCGCGTTCCTGCCCGACTTCGCAGCGCGCAATGAGGCCGTCCTGCAGGCGCGGGCAAGGCACTCCGTGAGGTCAGGGACCCGCTCTGCACCAGCAGCCCCCATGCTGACGGGGTCGGGCCGGGCATCGGCAGGTTGTCAGGCGGTACCTGGCGTACCGTGTCCGGCA
>JAGQUI010000595.1 GCA_020438595.1 Propionibacteriaceae bacterium
GACGGCCTGGGCCGCGCCGAAGGTGGTGGCCCGGGTGATCCCCTCGCGGTCGAGCGCGTAGGCGACGGCGCGGCGCACGTTCCGGTCGGCGAAGTACTTGTTGCGGGTGTTGAAGAACACCTGCTCCACCGCCCACGAGCCGAGTTCGGACACGGTGATGTCCGCGTTGCCCTCCAACTGCTCGATCGAGGCGGGGGCCACGTCCTCGATGCCGCCGAGCTGGCCGGCCTGCAGTTGCTGGATGCGCTGCGCGTCGTCCGAGACCACCTTGTAGATCAGGCTGGCCGCGTACGGCTTGCCCTCCTGCCAGTAGTGCGGGTTGGCGGTGAAGGTCGTGTCGCCGTTCGGGTCCCAGGTCTGCACGACCCAGGGACCGGTGCCGATCGGCTTGGCGAAGAAGTCCTTCTCGGTGCGACCGCCGAAGTCGGCGGGGAAGATGCCGTTGGAGAAGCCGGACAACTCGGAGAGGAAGGGCGTGTAGGGGCTCTTCAGGGTGATCGTGAGGGTGTGGGCGTCCGTGGCGACGATGTTCCGGATCGGCGCCTCGAGCGGCAGCGGGCCCTGCACCTCCAGGTGCCGTTCGAGGGAGAACCTGGCGTCCTCGGCCGTGACGGGCGTGCCGTCGGAGAACTCCAGGTCGGGCCGCAGGTCGAAGGTGTAGCTGAGCAGGTCGTCGCTCACCGTGTACTTCTCGGCGAGCCACGGGATGATCTTGCCGGTCGTGTCGAAGGAGACCAGGGGCTCGAACACCTTGTCGATGGCGAAGGCGTTGTTGGCGGTGATCTCGTTGTTGAGGTCGAAGGACGTGACCGCGGCCGACCTGCCGAAGACGATGGTGCCGCCCTTCTGGGGCTCGGTGGGCGAGGACGCCGCGCTGGGGCCGGGGCTCGCGGTGCACGCCGCGAGTGCGAACACTGCGGCGAGCGCGGCAAGGGCCCTGGCGGGGGCAGTGCGGAAGGTCATCGGTTGGCTCCTGGGTCGGCCGGCGGCATCGGTGGTCCTGGCGGGGCCAGGACGGTGCGGGCTTTGGGGTACGAACGGACGCGGAGTCCGCTCAGCACCTACACCGGCGGCAGGGACCGGAAGGGGGGCCTGCGAACCCGCATCCCGTCGCTGCGCACTGCGGAAGGATAGCCGACCCTAAGCCCGACCTCGACGTCCTTGCGCAGCCGGGTTAGCGTGGACGCGCAGGCGGCTGGCGAGGAGGACGGCATGACGGCAGTGGATCCCCACATCGAGAACCTTGAGGCCTGGGTGAGCCTGGGCGTCCGCAGGACCGTCCCGAGGGAGCAGTTGCACGAGCTCTTCGGGCCCACCTACGGCACGGTGGCGGCGGCCGCGACGGGTGCCGGGGCCCGCGTGCTCGGCCCGGCGTACGCGGAGTACTTCGGCATGCCGGGCGAGACGGTGGACGTCGAGATCGGTTTCGGCATCGACCGGCCGGTGGACGTCGACGGCATGGTGACGGCCGAGCATCCGGCCGTCCGCGCGGTCGTGGGCACGCACGTCGGCCCCTATGACGAGCTCGAGCAGAGCTACGCCGAGCTGATGCCGTGGCTGGAGATGGAGGGCGTGGAACTGACCGACTCGATGCTCGAGTTCTACGACAGCCCGCCCGAGACCGACCCCGCCGCCACCGTGACCCGGCTGGTATTCCCCCTCGCCTGACGCACTCCCTGCCGGCCTCCGAGGAGGACGCCCTGCGCCGCCCCCACCGGCCCCCGAGGAGGTCGCCCTGCGCCGCCTCCGCCGACCCCTGAGGAGGTCGCCCTGCGACCGTCACGAAGGGCCAACCGGCTGGTCGAGTGCCCTCCCCGCACCCCAATGCACGGTTTCGTACCCGCCCGGCCCGGATGCTAGGCTGGATGGGCTGTTGAGGCAGCATGTGGCTATGGCGCAGTTGGTAGCGCGTCTCGTTC
>JAGQUI010000596.1 GCA_020438595.1 Propionibacteriaceae bacterium
TGGCCGGCGTCCGCGGAGACCACGAAGGAGGCCGCGAGGGCCCGCTCGTACCCGTCCGCGCCCCAGCCGAGGCTGCTCGCGATGCGCCGTAGCACGCTCTCCAGGAACGGCCCGGACGCCCCGCTGCGCGTGGAGCTGCCGACCTCCTCGTGGTCGAAGCAGGCCAGCACCTGGACCTGGTCGGACGGCCCGGCCGCAGCCAGGGCGACGACGCCCGCGTGCACGCTGGACAGGTTGTCGAGCCGGGCGGACGCGAGGAACTCCCCGGTCACGCCGATCACCGCCGGTGGCTCGGTGACGGCGGCGAACAGGTCGTGGCCGTCGATCTCGTCACGGTGCAGCCCCACGCTGCCGGCGACAGCGGAGAGCAGGTCGAGCGAGGCGGTACCGAAGATGGGCTTCAGGTTCACCTGCTTGTCGAGGTGCAGGCTCTCGTTCACGCTGCGGTCGAGGTGCGGCGCCACCTGCGGGATGCGCAGCCACGCGGGGGTGGAGACGAGGTGCACCTCGCCGGAGCGCGCGACGACGCGTCCGGCCAGCCCGAACTCGCGGTCGAGCCAGGAGTTCAGCAGCGGCCCGCCGTAGAGCTCCATGCCGGCCTGCGACCAGCCGTAGGCGAACGCGGACGGCTCGGGCTTCAGCTTGAAGCCGGGTGAGTCGGTGTGGGCGCCGACGATCCTGAAGCCGACCGGCCCGGACGCTTCCTGCGGCGCCCGCCAGGCGATCACCGCCCCGTCGCGGACGACGTAGCGGGCCCCCTCGGGCTGCCATTCCGCGGTCTCTGCCTGCTCGGTGAACCCGGCGGCCTGCAGCCGGCGCGCCACCTCGGCGGCGGCGTGGTAGCTGGACGGGGCGGCGGAGACGAAGGCGGCCAGGTCTTCGGCGTGTGCGATCTCGGGCATGGGCCCCAGTCTGCACCCGGTCACCGACAATGCCACCGACGGCCGTCCGGGCAGGGTCACCCGGGCCATCCGTCGCCCGGCGAACGCCGAGACCTCGTCACTGCGGCGCGCGGCTGGCGGTCGCGCGGGCGGAGAGGTAGGCGACCAGGTCGGCCCGCGAGACGTCGAAGGTGTGCGCCCCGTTGATCGCGAACCAGCGTGCGCCGGACGGGCGTCCGGACCGGGAGATCCCGCCGCGCGCCTCGATCAGTACGTCGCGACGCACCCGGTCCACGCGGGTGATCGCGTCCAGCCGGACCGACCCCCGGTTCAGTGGCACGTGGCAGCGCACCTGCCCGGGGTCCACGGTGAGGACGGGACGCGAGCCCATCCGGGCCAGCGTGAGGTTGCCGGTCGCCATGAACGCGCACGACGCCGCCAGGAGCAGTCCGAGCAGCAGCCCGGCCACGGATCCGAACGCCTGTGCCGTGAGCCAGAGGGCGAAACCCGCGACCAGCAGCCACCCGGCGGCCTTCGCCCAGAGCATCCAGCGCGCCGCCTCCGCGACCCGCGTGCCCACCACGCCCTCGCCGAGTTCGGGAAGCTCCACGAGCCCCGCCGGCAGCGCCACGGTGGGCTCGTCGTTCGCCATGCGGGCGAGTCTAGGTGTCCGCCACGCACCCCGGACCGGATTGGGGACGGTTCCGAACTCGGTCCACCCCACCGGACCGAGATGGGGACGGTTCCGAACTCGGTCCACCCCACCGGACCGAGAGGGGGACGGTTCCGAACTCGGTCTACCCCGAGCGAGCCTGCCGGGCACTGTCAGTGACGACCGGCAAGATCGTGGCCATGGAGTTTCTGGCATGGCTGGTGGTGGGCATCGTCCTCGGCGCCGGAGTGGTCTGGTTGCTGCTGCGCGCGCAGGCCGGCACCCGTCGTTCGGAGCAGGTCGCGGACGCCGCACAGGCCCGCGCCGACGCCGCGTCCGCCCGCACCGAGGCCGCGCAGGCACGCGCGGACGCCACGCGCGTCCA
>JAGQUI010000597.1 GCA_020438595.1 Propionibacteriaceae bacterium
GGCCACCCGGGTCGAACCCCCCGCAGAGCTGGTTCGACACGGTGCAGATCACCGTCTTCGTCGGGCACACGGTCTGCGTCGGGCAGAAGGTGAACTTGGACGGGCAGAGGAACTTCGACGGACAGACCACGGTCTGCGTGGGGCAGATCGTGAACTTCGACGGACAGGCCGTGAGCACCGACGGGCACGTGGCCAGCGACTGCGGAATCGTGATCCCGCCGACCAGCATCGTGACGTCGAGCTCGTCGAGCACGTTCGCGATCGGGTTGGCGAAGGTGTTCGCCCCGTCCGACGAACCGGCGAAGAGCAGGCCGACGACGTGGCGGTCGTCGGTCATGATCACCGAGCCGGAGTCGCCGTGGTCGGAGAACCGCGTGGACTTCGTGGTGTCGGTGCTGATCCGCAACTGGTTCTTCAGCGTGCGGGTGCCGAGGCCGTCGCCGTAATCGACGGACACGGTGAAGTCGAGCGAGGCGATCGACCCGTAGGTGAGTTCGGTGGTGCGGCCCCGCTTGCGGACGGCCTGGCCGACGACGCCCGTCGCCGTGCCCGCGACCGCGCCGATGTCGTGCACCTCGGCCTGCCAGGCCTTGCCGGTGTCCAGGGTGGTCACCGAGCCGTCCACGTGCTGGCTGAGCACCGCGCGGGCGAGGGTGCCGAACTCGCTGGCCGGCACGGTGCCGTTGTCCGGTCGCCCGGGTTGACACTGCCGGTCGGACGTCGACCAGCTGGTGTCCACCGCGGCGACGTGGAAGTTCGACAGCGCCATCGTCGCGCCGGTGGCGTTGTCCCGCACCAGCGCGCCGAGCGTGCCGACCATCACGTAGTTGCCGGGGGTGTCGACCTCCGGCGGCGTCAGGTAGAACGACCGCGACGGGCCCATCGAGATGCCGCCGACGAGCGTGCCGTAGGCGGTCTGGTCGACCATCGCCTCCTCGCCGAGCCGCTCCCACCGCGGCGACTGCAACTCGATGGTCATCTCCTGGACGTCGGTCTTCACCCCGTCGATCTCGGCGGGGATCGCCTGCGCCTTGCTGACCCGGCTGGCCGGCAGCTTCTTGTCGACGTAGACGACGATCGACAGCTCGCCCGTCGCCTTCCCGTCGGTGACCTTCTCGGCGATGTCCACGGCGTTGACGCCGGGGCGCCCGATCAGTTCGTCCTCGACCCGTCCCTTGACCGGACGGATCGCAGCCCTGATCTCGTTGTTCATGACTGATCCCTTCCCTCCCCCGGATGGGGATGTCCTTGATCTGGGAGGGGCCTGTGACGAGGGGTGATACGGACAGGGATTGCGTAGCCGGCTACGTAGGAGAACCCCGTCCGGTGATTTCAGGAATTCGTCGCGTGAGGAGGTATCAAAGTGCGCAGTCCATGCCTCTTCTGTGCGTACGCGGTCCCTCAATAGGCTGAGACCGCCCGCGCAGGAGGTGCTCCACAGTGATCCGTGTGCTCGACCCCGCCACCGCCGTCGTCCGTCCCGACACCAGACCCCCGAAGCCGACGCTCTACGTCGCCGAGGACCTGCTGCTGAAGGGGGGACAGGACTTCGACGCCGTCCGCGGTGACGTCGCCAAGGCCCTCGAGGAACTCGGCTGGACGCTGGAACCGGTCAGCAAGCCGCGCCTGCGCGAGCGCTACGACCTTCCGTTGAGGCTCCAGTCGCAGCCGGTGCAGGTGCTGCGCCTGCAGGTGAGCGGGAGCCGGGACGTCACCGAGCCGCCCGACGCCTGGGTGGCCCTGCAGCGGATCACCGCGGCGGTTGGCGCCGACCGGGCCGCACCGTTCGCGCTCAACCATGTGCTGCTGCCGTCGGGCGGCGGAGGCGGCTACTGGGGCGGCATCGGCGGCGGAGGCGGCTACTGGGGCGGCATCGGCGGCGGAGGCGGCTACTGGGGCGGCATCGGCGGCGGAGG
>JAGQUI010000598.1 GCA_020438595.1 Propionibacteriaceae bacterium
CGGCCGACGCCAAGACCAAGACGAAGGATGGTGAGTGATGGCCACGGTTCTGGACGCACAGTTCGGCATTGCTGACGAGAGCACGTACGGCACCGCTGTTACCCCGACGCGCTTCTACGAGGTGCAGTCCGGTGACGGCTTCGAGTACCGGCCCAACCGGGTGCAGGGCACCGGGATGCGGCCTGGCTCGATCGGCCCCCGGTCGGCGCGGCGCGTGACCCCGAACTTCGACTACGGCGCGAGCATGAACGCCGAGGTTCTGTCGAGGGGCTTCGGGCTGCTGTTCGAGAAGTTCACTGGCGGCACCCCGACCGTGAATGCGATCACGGGCGGCTACCAGATGGTGTTCACCCTCGGCGGCGCGCTGAAGCCGTTCACTGGTCAGCTCGGCGATCCCCGGATCGGCTCGGACGGTTCGACCACGCTCGACGCGTTCACCGGGGAGGGCTGCACGGTCGGCTCGTTCGGGTTCGCCATGTCGAACGCGGACATCCTGAAGGCGACCTACAGCCTCGACGTGCAGGACATGACGACTGCGACGGCGCTCGCGACTGCGACCTACTCCAGCGGCGCGAACCTGTTCAGCTTCGCCGGCTTCTCGGTCTACGGCGGCAGCTACACCGCGCCGACCACGACCGCGCTGGCGACGGGCGGCACGCCGCTGGCGAACGTCACCGACTTCTCGTTCGACGTGACCCGCAACGCCGACGTGACGCGCTACCTCGCCGGGCTGTCCGGGAAGCACGCGATCCCGATCCCAGGGCAGGCCGGCGTGTCCGGCTCACTGGGCATCGAGTACAGCGACACCGTGTACCGGGACGGCTACCTGAACGACACCGATCTGGTACTGGTCGGAAACTTCATCGGCGCGCAGCTGTCGGGCTCCACCTACGAGGCGGTGCAGGTCTGCCTGGCGAACATCCGCCTGGAGGGCGAGCTGCCGAAGCCGACGGGTGAGACCACGAAGGCGTCCTGCGGCTTCACCGGCCTGGAGGACGGCACAAACCCGCTGCTGCAGATCGTGTACCGTACGAGCGACACGGCACTCTGATGCAGGTCGACGCGAGCGACTATCGGGAGTTCGCGGCCAAGCTCAAGCAGGCCCCGAAGGAGATCCAGCGGGAGATCCGGGCCGAACTCCGGAAGGTGTCCCGCGAACTCGGCCAAGAGGTGCTGCAGGCCGGCGCCGAGCCAATGCCGCAGCGCGGCGGGCTCGCCGACTGGATTCTTGCCCGCGGCCGGGTCGGGGTGTCGATCACCGGCATCCGGATGGAACTGGCGCTCGGCGTGCCGAAGAAGTCAGTCATCGCCCAACTGAACAACCGCGGGTACGTCCGGCATCCGGTGTTCGGCCACCGTGACCGTTGGGAGAACAACCCGGTTCCCGGCGGGACGTGGACGGACGACTTCCTGAAGCGCGGGCCCGAGGTCGCGGAGCGGGTCGCGCCGGCGATCGAGCGGGCAATGAGGAGGCTGGCGTGAGCGGGTTCACCCTGCAGGGCACGCACTACGAGGTGGCCGATCTGCGCGACCTCAAGGTGATCGATCAGGTGCGGCTGGAGCGCTGGCTGGCGAAGCATCCGGACCTGACCGACCTGCGCAGCTTCGAGGATCTGCTGGCCGTCGAGCACGAGTTGGTGGCGATGGAGGCCGCCCGGCAGGTCGCGGCCCGCGGCGGCGCCGAGGTTCCGGAATCGCACCATCCGGAGGAGAACGTCCTGTGGATGGTCGGGGTGTGGGCGGCGAAGCTGCAGGCTGGTGAGGCCGCCCCGCTGGATGACCTGGGCCGGTTCTCTTACCGCGACATCGAGTGGGATCCCGAGCCCGAGCCGGACGCCGACGAGGGAAAAGCGGAAGCCGCCCCGGACCTGCCCCGGGATCGTGGCGGCTCCGACGAAGCCTGACGGT
>JAGQUI010000059.1 GCA_020438595.1 Propionibacteriaceae bacterium
CGCCACTTGCGGGGACGCCATTTCAGCTTGCGCGCGATCCGGCACGTCGCACGCTGAGGGCGGATCCCCATCGGGCCGGGATGTTCCCTGGCGTTACGCGCCGACGCGACCGCCTTCGGTCACGGGATGTTGCTGGTTTCGCGTCCACGCGGGCCTCGCCGATTCTAGAATTCTGGTGAGGGCCGGGCATCTCGAATGCGGCCCGGCCGGATGGTTGCGTCAAGACGCCACCTCCCGGGGTGGCTGCCCACGAGCCGGCATCGCCGCGTGTCGATGGCTTCGTGCCGACCCACCACGCCACTGGCCCGCCATTGCGGTCAGTGGAGACCCCCACCGGTGAGCCTCACCCCGCACGAACAGAGGGCGCCCGCCGCGCGGGGATTCGTCATCGGAGGCAAGGAGGCCTGCGATGTCAGACAAGCATTCTGGACGGTCGGTCGGTCGGATCGTGGCGCGGGTCGCGCTGGTGACCGGAAGCGTCATCCTCGGCATCCTGATGATCGCGGGCGTGTTGTTGGGCACGCCGGTTCTGGACCCGTCGTTGACGTCGAGCGCGAGCCCGGTCGCGGCGTACACCGACGCGGTGGCCCGGATCGACGCGGTCGCGACACAGGAGAGCGACCTGCCGCTGCTGCCCCGCGCCCACAGCTACGCCCTGTTGACCGGCCAGACCACCCCGACCGCCGTGGTCATCTTCCACGGCTACTGCAACACCCCTGACGAGTTCCGGCTGGTCGCCCAGGCATACCGTGACCAGGGCGACAACGTGTGGGTGCCGCGGCTGCCCCACCACGGCCTGGCCGACAAGTTCACCGACGAGTTCTCCCAGCTGACCGCCGAGGAACTCCGCGACTTCGCCGACGACCAGATCGACATCGCCGCCGGCCTGGGCGAGAAGGTGCTGGTGATGGGGCTGTCCGGCGGCGGATCCGTGGCCCTCTGGACCGGACTCGAGCGCCCGGAGGTCACCCGCACGGTCCTGATCTCCCCGATGCTGCAGCCGATCGGCTACTCAGAGTGGGCCGTCCCGCCGATCGTGCGGGCCCTGCGGCTGTCGCCGGTCGACTCCTACGCCTGGTACAACGCCGAGAAGCAGGCCGACAACGTCGAGGGCATGATCTACCCGCGCTACTCGCTCAAGGGCGTCGCCGCAATCCTCGGCATGCGGATCTGGGCCCAGTCGAAAACCGGCGGGACGGAGACGCCAATGCAGGCATCGGTGCTGCTGATCCGCAACGACGGCGACCAGACCGTCGACGCCGACTTCAACCAGAACCTGCTCACCCAACTCACGGCCCCCGACGGGCTCGAGGTCTACCGGATCCCGGCCAGCGCCGGCCTGCTCCACGACCTGATCGCCCCCGACCCCGAATTCAACACCGACGCCCAGGTCACCGAGTCCTACGGCCAACTCGAACAAGCCCTCGGCATCCCCATGCCCGACCCACTCCAAACCCGATAGACGCCGATTCGTCGGCACGACCGGCTGGAGGACCAAGGCCGCCCGTGCGGCGCGAGCACCCCACTGAGACAGAACTGTCTACGAAGGTCCGAGACATGGCACGAGATCGCTGGACTGATTCGGAGGGGGCATCTGGCTAGGCCTTGTCGATTCGGTCGATCCAGGTGTTCAGGGTCGTGATCGCGTCATCGAGTTCCACGTGGAGGTCGGCCGACTCGGCGGCTCTGGCGTAGTCGTCGACCCAGTGGGGGTGGGACGTCAGTTGGGGTGGCCATGCTCGGGGTGTTCTTCCGAGGGCCTGGGCTTCGGTTGCTCGTGCCGTGAAGATGTCGACGGCCGCGTCCCGGATCTCTGCCCGCGTGGGCGAGCCCTCATCCTCAACGAGGGTCTTGAGCAGCAGCAGGTCCACCACGTCGCGGGCGCGGTCGTTCACCGAGTGCGGCGGGTCGTGCGGGTCGGAGGAGGCGTGCAGCTTCTGTGCGATTTGGTAGCGCATCGCCAGACCGACAAGAACATCGGGGCCGGGCAGGCCGAACCCGGCAAGCTCCGGTGCGGGGAACGCCTCCCCGGCCTCCCCGGCGGACCCCTCGTCCGGCGAGAGCTCGACCTGCACCCGTCGCCAGGTCACCCCTCGCAGCGTCAGCGTCACCTGGAAGCGACGCGGCTTGACCAACCGCGCCGGAGTGTCGATGACCTCGATCTCGCCGCGCCGGAACCCGAGCGGTCCCCACGGCTGGGACAAGGTGGCGTCCAGATCGGCGAGGAAGGCATCAATGTCACCCAGAACCAGGCCGTCCAGGTCCTTGGTCGCCCGGGTGGGCATCGCCAGCCGGTGCTGAAGCATCGTGCCGCCCTTGAGCAGGAACCGGCTCTGCCCGTCAGCTGCCACCGCCCGCTGGAGCGCGGCCGTCACGATCGTTGACGCGATCAGCCAGCCCAACCGTCCACCACCCTCGACACCCAGGTCTCTCTCTGCCTTGGTG
This sequence comes from Propionibacteriaceae bacterium, assembly GCA_020438595.1. Next base: position 2,446 of record JAGQUI010000059.1, read on the forward strand.
ATCCAGTTGTTCAGGACGGTCGCCGAGTTCGGCTGCTTCCCCTTCGGGATCAGCGTGCGAAGCCGGGAACTCAGATCAGGACTGTCGGACATAGCGCGCTTCCAGCAGCTGAGTGAGCCCCTCCAACTCGGCGGCGGGGACCAGGCCGATACGGGCCGAGCGTTCGATCGCCTGGCGGATCAGGTAGGTGGGCACCCCCGAGGCCAGGCACTGCCGGATCGCCGTCGCCGCCGTCACAGTGGGGATCCCCTCCCACCAGGTCACCTGTTCCGGCAGCAAGTCCTGATGGTGCACGGTGTAGCCGTGCGGGATCTGCCGGGTGATGCGGCGACGGGCAGCGACGGTCAGGTGGATCCGGTCGGGATTGATGTCGCTGATCTCCCACGCGTCCAGCGCCGAGTCATGACTCACGCAGGCCTCCGGGAAACCCGTCCACAGCACGGCCTGCATGAACGAGTCATACTGTGTCGCCGGCACCTGGGGCACCCGGAACAGGCCGCGAGAGATCTTCTCCAGGCGGTCACGCCGGACCATCATGCTCAACGACGCCAGAGAGACCCCTGACTCGACGGCCTGGGCCGACGTGACCAGGCCATGCTGGTCGACGGCGATCTCCCGCAGCCTTTCCAGGTCAGTCAGCACACTCATGCATGAAGATTAACACGACGTTAAGGTATGCGTGCTGTGGCAGCTCATCCAACCAGGACCGGCCGTGCAGTCCTGAGGCTGATCCTGAACCCCCGGGACGGGGGCCGGCTCGGGCACCAGGCTGTCCGAACCCAGACGGCTTGTCTTGGCCAGCAATTGTCTCAATACGCCAGCGTTCGCGGCCGTACGCAGGGGTCCAGTCGAACGGTGAAACGGCTAGCCACGGGCATGTCCGGACAACGGCGAACACCCATCCGCCCAGTTGGAAAGCGGGTTGGGTTCACGCCCTCACGAGTTCGAATCTCGTATCCTCCGCCACCTGACTAGGGGAAACGCTCCGACCGCGAGGTTCGCGGGAGGAGCGTTTCCGGCGTCTTGGGCAGATTTTGGCCCAACTGCCAGGCTGCTGATCCGGCCGGGGGCGGACAGCCACGGACGGGCGCGAACGACTTGGGGGATTCGAGGGCTTGGTGGACGCTTGCTCGGCGAGAAGCGGGCGCTGTTCCCGTGCTGTGAGTGGCGACCGGCCCAGATCAGCCTCAAGAAAGGACTGCCGCATGGATCGTCGTCGATCCCGCTGACGTGTGGCTCTGCGCACCCACGACCTGGAGGGATTGGCCAGCAAGGGGCGTTAGCCGGGTTTGCGTGAGCGGGAGAAGTGGTCTGCGAGGTAGTCGCTGAACGCCTCGAAGTCGCGCTTGGCTCGGAGCTCGCCGAACAGTTGGGGGTCACCGAGGAGCTGGACGAGCTGTTGGTAGAACCAGGTGAAGTCGACCAAGTCGTCCTCGTTCAGCGCCAGCATGAGTACGAGGGCCACCTCGGTGTCGCCCCACCTGACGGGGGCTCGAGGGATGAGCACAGCGATGACGGCCTCGTTGGCGATGAATTCCATCGAGTGCGGGACCGCGAATCGGTGTGCGAACGCGGTGGAGGAATAGGCCTCCCGCACCCGGACGCTCTGGGTGTAGCTGGTGGGTACCTTGCCCGTTGCGATGAGTTGCTGGCAGAGGAAGTCGATCACCTCCTCGGAGTCTCTGTGCGGGGTGTCGGCGAAGAACAGTCGGGGGTCGAGGAAGCGGGCGAGCGCGGATCGGGTCCGGGTCCTGAGGTGCGCGTTCCTGATTTCGGAGAGCTGGGTGCGCACCTTCTCCAGGTCGAGGTCGGAGCAGATGGCGCTGATCTCGGCGACCGGACGCTGGCCGGTACCGCTTCCGATCGTAGATACGACCAGTTCGCAGTCGGTCGCCTCGGCCGCGGCGATGGTCGACACCACGTCCACGATGGCGATCTTCTCGCCGAACTGCTCGACCATGCGTGCGAGGAGCCACTCCTGCAGGGTCTGGTAGCGGGGGCACACCAGTGTCACCGCGATGGTGTCTGCGTCGTCGCGCTGGCTGGCGTACAGGCCGAGGTAGATCGCAAACAGACTGATTTCGTCGTCGCTGACCTGCACGCCGAGCGCGCTGGAGATCTGGTGGGCAAGGTAGACCGCGACGTCGTATAGGTACGGCGATCGTGTGCGCAGAGACTCCCGCAGGCCGTTGCGGAAGTACACCAGTGTGGCCTTGCGAGCGAAGAACCTCCGAGTGTGCTCGATGATGCTGGCCACGAGCCGGTCCCGCTGGGCCTGGAGGTCGAAGTGCCGGATGCAATCCTCGACAGCGCGGGTCACCACCGCGCCGATCCCGGCCTCATCGGGGAGTTCCCCGGTCCGGTCGGCGGCCAGGCCGCTGTCCAGCACCACCCAGACGAGACGGCGCAGATAGACGCGATCGCCGGGGCTGATCATGCGGGTGGGAAACGCCCGGACGATCTCCTCGACCACCTGCTCAGACGGCGTTCGGTCCCCGTTCGGCGCCGGTTCGACGTGGGCGGCCTCGACGGGGTGGTCGGCCCGTTGCAGGCAGATCGCCAGGTTCACCACCAGGTTCTGCCATGCGATGTCGTCGGTGTGGGGACGCTCGTCACCGAGTCCCCGCGCAAGCGCGGCCTCGACCTCGTCGAGGTCGACCTCGGGCAGGAGCCGGCGCAGCTTCCACTCCGCACCGATCGAAGCGTTGCCCGCCTCTCGGACCAACCCGCCGAGCACCCGACGCCGGTCCAGCTCGGACCCGTCGACGGTGATCCTCGATCCGCTCACCGAGACGGTCAAGCCGTGCGCGCTCACCCGGGAGGCCAGCCGGGCTGTGGCAGAGCGCACCGCTGACTCGCTCAGGTAGCAGTCGCGGGCAACGTCGTAAATGTCGGCTGTGGTGAGATCAAGCAGATGGACGAGGAGTCGCTCGTCGTCCTCGAGCACGCTGGAGACCGGCGATGCCGCGCCGAGCACCTGCCCGTAGGCAACCAGATTGAGGGAGTAACCACCGGCGTCGGACTCGATCAGCGGGATGCCGCGGAGGCGATTGATCCGGCCGATGTCGTAGCGCAGCGTGCGAGGGCTGACGCCGAGCAGGTCTGCGAGATGGGCGCCAACGATCGGACGCCCGGCTTCGCGGAGGACCTCGATCACCAGCGTTTCGCGCTCGGTAAAGCTCACGGCATCGTGCTCCTTTTCGATCATCGTTCCCTGCGGGGGAGCGGCCCCGCAACCAACGCCTTGCCGCCCCCCCGGCAAACGGGACTCTTGTGGGGCCCGGCCCATGAGGACGACGATCATCTCGGCACCCCGGTTCAGCGCTGACCGTCAGGGGTAGCCCAGCCGAGAGGAACTCGATGAAACGCGTACTGATCATCTGCGGCACAGGCGTCGCGACTTCGACCGTTGTCGCGACCAAGGTGCGTGACCACCTCGAGGAGATCGGCCTGGCCGCGAGCGTCAGCCAGGGCAAGGTGATGGACCTGCTCCACGGCGACGTCGACGCCGACCTCATCGTCGCCACGACCGAGGTGCCGGCAAACGTGGGCGTCCCCGTCGTCGCCGCGCTTCCGCTGTTGATCGGTATCGGCGAGGAACAGGTCTTCGAAGAGATCGACAACCACCTGAAGTAGCCGCCGGCTACTCCATCGGGGCCCGCTGCAACCGCGGGTACCCACTGCTCGCTCGTCCAAATCAAGGGAGAGTCATGGAATCCGTTCTTGCTGCAATCTCGCAGTACCTGACCCAACTCGGGCCCACTGTGGTCCTGCCGATCCTGATCACCATCTTCGGGGTCGCTCTCGGGCTCAAGTTCACCAGGTCGTTGCGTGCGGGGGTGACGATCGGTGTCGGCTTCATCGGGATCAACCTCGTCATCGGCCTTCTCGGTGCCCAGGTGGGCCCGGCCGCGCAGGCAATGGCCGACAACTTCAACGTGAGGTTGTCCATCATCGACGTGGGCTGGCCCTCCTCAGCCGCGATCGCCTTCGGCTCGACCATCGGCGCCGTGATCATCCCGGTCGGGCTCCTGGTGAACATCGTGCTGCTGTTCACCGGGCTGACCCGCACCCTCGACATCGACCTGTGGAACTACTGGCACTCCGCGCTCATCGGCGCCCTCGTCGCGGCCATCACCAGCAACTTCTGGCTGGGCATCCTGGCCGCCTCCATCCACCTCGCGCTCGTCCTGTCCATGGCCGATATCACCGCGCCCGTCGTCCAGAAGTACTTCAAGCTGCCTGATATCTCCCTGCCCCACGGAACCTCGGCCGCCTACGGCCTGCTCGCCATGCCTCTGGACTGGCTGTTCGAGCGGATCCCCGGCCTGAACAAGCTGGACGCCACCCCGGAGGGCATCCAGAAACGGTTCGGCATCTTCGGCGAGACCCTGATGATGGGCCTCATCCTCGGCCTGATCCTAGGCGTGCTGGCCTACCCGTTCACGGACCCTGCCAACAACGTGGTCTCCATCCTCACCCTGGCGATGTCGCTGGCTGCGGCGATGTTCCTGCTGCCCCGGATGGTGGGCGTCCTGATGGAGGGTCTGATGCCGGTCTCCGAGGCGGCCCGCAAGTTCGTCCAGAAGCGGTTCCCCGGACGCCAGTTCTACATCGGCCTTGACTCCGCGGTAGCCGTCGGCCAGCCGTCCGTCATCGCGACCTCGCTGATCCTGGTCCCGGTCACGCTGCTCCTCGCGCTCGTGCTCGCGCCGCTCGGCAACCAGGTCCTGCCGCTGGTCGACCTCGCCACCATCCCGTTCATCGTCGCGATCATGGTGGCCGTCTTCCGCGGCAACATCGTCCGCTCCGTGATCGGCGGCGCGATCCTGATCGGCGCCGGCCTGTTCATCGCCACCGCTATCGCCCCGACCTTCACCAAGGTCGCCGTGGATTCCGGCTTCGAGTTGGGCGAGGGCCAGACGGTGATCTCCTCCCTCGTGGACGGCGCCAATCCGTTGACCGGCCTGTTCATGTGGGCGTCGAGTGGGGGAGCGGCGGGTGTGATCGGCCTGTCGGTCGTCGGGCTCGCCTTCGTTGTCGCAACCAAGTTCTGGCTCGATCGCCGTGCACGCCAGCAGCAGGAACAGCAGAGCGCAGCCGAGCAGGAGGCCGAGCATGCCTGACCGCGCCGGAGCCCACTGAGCAACTGGCGAGGATCCCAGGATGTCCGAAGAAGTTGCACCGGAGCTGCTCCCCGGCTGTGCCCTGCATCGGGTCACGGCCAGGGACAGCGACGAGTTGCTCACCAAGATGGCGGCTGCCGTGGTCGAGAACGGCCACGGCAAGCCGTCCCTGATCGATGCCGTGCGCGAGCGCGAACACAAGTTCCCGACCGGACTACCCACGCGCGTGCCGTCGGCCATTCCACACACGGACGCGATCCACATCATCCACGCCGGGTTCGCGGTGGCCACGCTCGCCAAGCCGGTGATGTTCGCTCAGATGGGGGGCTCGGGAGAGCAGTTGCCCGTGGAGATCGTGGTGCTGCTGTGCATCACTGAACCAGCAGAACAGGTTGGGGCGTTGCAGCAGGTGCTCGCCAAGCTCCGCGACGACGCCGCGGTGGAAGCAGTCGTGGGCCACGACGATCCAGCCACCTTCGCCGCAGCCGTGCAGAACTGGCTCGATACCGAGCGGGCCACGGTGCAGGGTTCACCGTGACGCTTCTCGACGGTGCGGGGCCGGTGAAGAAGCAAGCCGCATGGTCGGGTGCGGACGTGGGTCCGCGCGGTGGCGGAGGCTAGCGCCGGTTCGGCTTTGGCCAGGAATTGTCTCAGTTCGCCGCCGTTCAAGGCCGTTCGCCGGAGTCCAATCGAGCGGTGAAACGGCTAGCCATGGCCATGTACGAACAGCGCTGTACGACTGTCCGCCCGGTTGGAGAGCGGGTTGGGTTCACGCCCTCACGAGTTCGAATCTCGTATCCTCCGCGACCTGACTAGGGGAAACGCTCGTCCTTGTTGACGCGTAAGGCGCGCCCGCTTGGATCTGGGCCACGATCTAGTCTCATCTGGGACTCACCAGGCAGACCCGGACAACCCACGGCGGACGCCCACGGACACCGGTGGACAGGCCACAGTCCCGTCATGAAGGCGGAGGCTAGAGTTCCGCCATGGAAGTTGCAGCCATTCTTGCCGCGGTCCTGCTCGCCGCCGTCGCTGCTGTCCAACTCGCCCTCGTGTTTGGTGCCCCGTGGGGCGACCATGTCTACGGCGGCAGGGCGGAGACGGACAACGGACGCCTCGCGCCCCGATATCGGGCGATGAGCGCCGCAGCTGTCCCGCTCCTCCTCGCGGCCGCGGCGATCATCCTGTCCCGGGCCGGCGTCGTGTCGTGGTTCGGGTCCGACGGCTGGGTGGCGGTGGCGTCGTGGGTCGTCTTCGGCTATCTGGTGCTCAACACCATCGCCAACGTCGCATCGACGAGCCGGATCGAGCGGTTCGGGATGGGATCGCTGTCGGCGGGTGCGGCTATCTGCACCCTGGTCGTTGCGCTCTCGGACACTGACTGATCGTCCTGACCGCGCCCCGACAGGGCCGCGGCACGCTGAAAGCTGGCGCGCGGTGGTGGGAAGCCGACGACGGGCCACGGGCGAAGGGGCCAGCAGTAGGTCCGGACTCTGGTCACGAACTGTCTCAGTTCATCGTCGTCCGGGGCCCGTTCGACGGAGTCCGGTCCGGGAGTGAAGCGGCCGGACGGCAGCGAATCTGCGCGGACGACTCAGGGTGTCTTGCGGTCAATGGGACGGAGCAGTTGGCCACGAACGCGGGCGCCGTGGACAAGGGGATGGCCGGGCTCCCTGCCCGGCCAGGCGGATCAGCTCACTCATCTCCAGGATTCAGGAGACAAACGATGCCCCGGGGCCGCCAAGCCGGCCACGCGGAGTTCGCCGCGTCAACCACCGTCGACGCGTAACGCCCGACACCGCCCGGCCGGCCAGCCGCCGTGGAGCGCAACCGGGCCGAAAACCACCAAAGGCCACCCAGCCAGGAACAGCCAAGCTAGCGGGCCCGGGCCGGCGCGACGGCCTCCTCGACCGTCGGACGCGCGGCGACCGCGTGATGGCGGCGCAGCGCCGAGTCGATCTCGACGACCGCCATGACGAACATCGTCAGGACGATGCATGCCAGCCACTGCCAGCCCGTGAGCGAGGTCACGCCCACCCAGTCCTGCAAGAACGCGAGCTGCGTCGAGAGAATGAGGAACACGATCGGCCACACCATGAGCTGAACGCCCTTGCCCCACGGCGCGCGCAGCCCCGATTCCGGATCGCGACGCAGCTGCAGACCGGTGGTCAGCGTCGAGAGCGCGACGATGACGAACGCCATGGTCATGGGGGCAGACGGGTCGGTCGGGCTGAGCTGATCCGAGCCGAGCACGAGCGGAACCATCGCGGCCATCAGCAGCGCGACGCCATAGATGAGCCACCGCGCAAGGCTCGCCGCCGACGCGATGCCCGCCTTGGGATCGCGTGGGGGAAGCTTCATGACGCCCTCGCTCGGAGGCTCCATGATGATGACGATCACGGCGAACAGCGCGAACGCGAAATTCAGGATCAGCACCATCCCAGGCGTGAGCGCCACGCCTTCGTTGATGTTGAAGATGCTCGCGACCAGGAAGATCAGGATGAGCCCGATCAGTTGTGCCATCTGGAACGTGAGGTAGTTGCGGATCTTCTGATAGACCGCGCGACCCAGGCTCACCGCCTTGACGAGCGTCGCGAAGTTGTCGTCGGTCAGCACCAGCTTCGCAGCCTGCTTGGTGACCTCGGAACCCGAACCCATCGCGACACCGATCTGTGCCTGCTTGATCGCTGCCGCGTCGTTGACGGCATCGCCCGTCATCGCGACGACCTCGCCGCGGTTCTGCAGGCGCTGCACCAAGCGCAGCTTGTCCTGGGGAGTCACCCGGCCGAACACCGACAGATCGTCAAGCCGCGAGTCGACCTCCTCGTCGCTGAGCGCCGCGAACTCGGCGCCGGACAGTCCTTCGCCCTGGAGGCCGAGCTCGTGACCGATCGCTGCTGCCGTGACGACGTGATCGCCGGTGATCATGCGCACCGTGATGCCCGCCGCTTGCGCCTCCTCGACGGCCACCTTCGCC
>JAGQUI010000005.1 GCA_020438595.1 Propionibacteriaceae bacterium
CGATATAACCGGAGGCTAAACCTCCAGTAAGAACGAGACCGCGAGGAGACACCATGTCGGACCTGACCTACACCGTGACCATCGACGGGCTGCCCTGGCGGGAGGACCAGTTGCGCCGTATCGAGTACGAACGCACCCTGCATGTCCTCCACGAGCTCAAGCTGCTGGGCGCCACGATCAAGGACGGTGACACCGAACTGTCCGACATCGACATCAACTGGCTGGACCCCGAGCGCGCCGAGCAGATCTCGCTGGAGACGCGTGACGCCCTGGGTGAGGAGGGGTTCCTGGAGCTCTACGCCGACGTTCTGGCCGATTCCGCGCGGCGATGGAAGGGCTGGGCGGCCACCTACGACCCGGCCACCGTCAACTGGGCGCAGATCGAGATCGAAGCCCACGGTGTCGGCTTCCCCGAGACGATGGCGATCATCGGCGGCGCTGCGTCCCAGCATGACGCGCTGGCCACCAACCCCGAGCACTTTGTGATCATCGGCGACATCGAGTCCGGCCAGCGGGGCGCGGAGGCCTTCGGCATGTTCGGCGAGCCCGTCTATATGCACGGTGTCGCGCACGACTCGGTACCCGAGGGGCTGCCGTTCAGCCGCGACGAGTCGTTCCCGATCGGGGTGTTCGGGGAGATGGCGACCAAGGACGACGACACGAACTTCCACGTCGGCGCCCTGCACCAGTTCCGTCCGACCGCCGACGGCTTCGAAGTGAAGTCGATCTTCGTCTCCCCGGGTGACGCGCCGAAGGCGATCGCCGACGGACACAAGATTCACGTCGCCCTGGAGATCATCAACTCGATGAAGATCGCCCACGCCAAGAAGCAGGCCGTCAAGACGAAGCTCCCCGGCGCCCGCGCCACCGGCTGAGGAAGGGACCAGGCCGCGCCCGACCCGTGTGATGGGGCGCGGTTGTGCCGCAGATCGTCCACCCCAGGCGGATCTGAGGAGGGTGCACCTGACTGGCCCATTGAATCAGATAAATCTCTGATTAGAATGGCGTCATGAGTACTGCGACGATGACCGCCTTGCTGCGCAGCCCGAAGGACGTGGTGGCGCAGACTGACGCCGGAGCCGTCCGGATCACCCGCCGCGACGGCGTCGACCTGGTTCTTGTCCGCGCAGACGACTACGACGTCGAGCAGGCGGGTAGCGCACTCTGCATGACCATCGGTCGCGAGGCGTTGGCTCACGATCGCGACATGGGGGCGGCGCTCCGCGCGTTGTACCCATGGACTGAGTTGTTTTCCCGTCGGGCCATGAGCCGGTTCGCCACCGAGATGGACAAGCTCGTCTGGTGGGCCATTAGCTTGGGCACGTTCCGGGCCGTCGTTGTGTCGTTTGCTGGCTGGAAGGCAACAGCCGAGGCGCTGGCAGACGGCCTGGGTGACCCCGACGCTGACCTGGAGTGGATCGCTCCTGAGGTGACGGTTGTTGTCGAGCGGCCAGAGTGAGCAAAGCAGCCGGCAGCATCCCGAGGCCGCCACCAAGCACAACTGTCTACGAGTTGAGATTCGCGACGCGAGAGGCCGAGAAGGGCTGGGTTGAGCTCGTCGCAACTGCCCGGAACGCCGCCATCCGTGCCTGGGACTTCTTGGCCCAATCTCCGCAGCAGGTAGATCCGGAGCGTTGCTATCCGCTGAAGGGCGACTTGGCGAAGGTGACGATCAACGGGGTCAACCTCACTCGATGGCAGTACAAGCCCACGAGTGGTGGTCGAATCTGGTACGCGGTCCAGCCGTCGCCAAAGGGGGAAATGCGGGGTGGAGTGGTCTGGCTGGAGCGAGTCATGACCAGACATCCCAACGAAACCATCAAACAGCATCGCTAGCTCCACGTCGTGTGTCAGCGACGAGGTCGGTGTTTGCCATGCCGTCACCCGACCCGACTCAGCGGGGGGCAACCGGGCGATACGCGAGTGACCCGATACGGGCAGGCGGGGAGGTCGTCGGTCAGGCGACGACGAGGAAGCCCAGTATGGCGCTGGCGACGGCCAGCAGTGCCAGGACCACCGGGGGGACGACGGGCTCGGAGCGGCGGGCATGCGTGACGATGGCGCCGATCATCACGGCGGCCAGGCCGATCGCGGCGAGCGGGGTGAGGATCGGTGCGATTCCGGTCGCGAGCGGCAGGATCAGGCCGAGCGCACCGAGCAGTTCGAGGATGCCGATCGTCTTCACCATCCCGTCGGAGGAGTCGGCCGTCCAGGCCATGGTCTCGGCGAGGGCCTCGCGTGGGCGGAAGGCGTGCATGGCGCCGGCCGCGAGGAAGACGAGGGCGAGCAGGATGTTGACAATCCACAAGGCAATGATCACGGGGGTCACTTTCTGTCCAGAGTTGGTGTGAGGGTCAGGCGGGTGGAGGTGTTCGTTTCACCATCAGGCGTCGGACCGGAGCCGAGGACATCAGGGGAAACACGATCCGGCCCCAGGCGGGCGCGACGGTCTCGTGGGGCCGTCCGGAGTGGTGCATCTTCCAGAGCTTGTCGGCCAGGGCATCCGGGTCGATTAGCGCCGCGGCAGGGAGCGCCTTTCCGCCGGAGGTCCTCGCCTGCTGCATCGCCTGGTCGATCGCGCTGTTCCTGATCAGCGCCGAGATGTACAGCCGGCCGACGAACACGCCGTCGCCGGCGACTTCCTTCTCGAGCGCCTGGAGGTAGTTGCGCTGGGCAGCCATGGCTGGGCCGGGACCGCTCATCCCAGCTCGGCCGGTCAGGGCCGTCGCGCCCTGGGCAGTCAGGATCGCTCCCGAGTGCTGGTCGAGTAGGTGCGGCAGGAACTCGCCGACCAGCCTCACCAGCGATTCCAGCAGGAGCCGGTTGTTTGCTGCGACGGCCTCTGCGGTGAGCTGCGCGGCCGGGACGAAGGTCATGCCGCCAGAAACCGGGGCGTAGTAGAGGACGTCAGGATCGCCGGCCGCCTCCCGGATCCGCGCCGCCAGGTCGCCCATGGCGTCCGGATCGGAGAGGTCGGCCGGGATGGCATGCGTGGCGATCCCCGCGTTCCGGAGTTCGGCCGCGAGGGACTCCAGCGGTTCGGCGCGTTGGGCGACGAGCACGGCCTGGTAGCCCTCGTGTCCGTAACGGCGGGCGACCGACCGGCCCAGGCCAGGGCCAGCGCCGGCCACGACGATTGTCGGCATCTCAGACTCCTTGGCTGTCGGTGAAGACTCAACTAGTATCAGTACATCTGTACCGAAATGCAAGGATGGGGCGATGGCCGGGAATGCGAGGGGCCAGCTGCGGCGGCGATCGATCCTGATCGCAGCCGTGCACGTGGTGGCCCGCGGAGGAGCCGGTGCGCTGACTCACCGCGCCACGGCCGCCGCGGCAGGAGTCTCGCTCGCCTCGGTGACCTACCACTTCCCGGGGATCATCGACCTGCGCCGGGCTACGTTCGCGCACGCCGCAGACGTGGTCGGACGCGAGTTCGCCCGGACGCTCGACTGTGGCGCGAACCCCGATGCCGCGGTGGAAGCCCTCGTTGCCCGATGGCGGGACGTGGGACTGGCTCGCCGGGCCGAGTTCCTCGCCCTCTTCGCACTGCTCGTCGAGGCGCTGCATGAACCTGAACTCTCAGAGCAGGTCGACGCGCTGCTCTCGGCACCGGCCGCGATGTTGGTCGCCGAAGGATGTCCTCCGGATCTCGCCGACGGTGTGGTCGCCGCACTGGTGGGGCTCGCCCTGGTCACCCTCGCGCAGGACCCAGCGGGCGTCCGGGACCCGGCCGATGCGACCCGGCGTTTCGAGCAACGCGCTGCCGCCCTCTTCGGTGGGCTTGCCCTCGCCGGGCATCCGGCGGCCGATCATGATCGTGACATTTCCGGGCAGCGATGAGAGGGAAAGGCTGATCAACGCGCAGTTCGGCTGGCTGAGCTTGTCGAAACCCCCGCGACGTCGGCCCGTGTCGTCGGCTGGTGTCCGTGGTCTCGACAGGCTCGACCAGCCGAAAATCAGCGTTTCCTCAATCGTTCCCGCCGGAGGAAGCGCGGGTGGAGGGCAGCCCGGACGCGACCCGGTAGAGCGGCAGGGCCACCTTGTCGATGATGTCGGCGACGTGGCCGGCGGTGAGCGGCCCGAGAACGAGGCGATCGCGGCCGAGGCGCAGCGGGGTGAGGACGACCTCGGGATCGAGGGGTTCGGGGCCGAGTTCGCCGCGTTCGCGTGCCGGGCGGAGGACGACGTCCTGGATCCGGGAGTGCACGTCGAGGACCATCTCGGCGGCCTGGGCGAGGGTGTCCTCGCGGGCCTCGCCGATCAGGGCGCGGTACGCGCCGGCCCGGAGCTGGTCCGTCTCGTCGTGCGCTACGGACATCAGTGCAAACAGGTCGTCGCGGAGGCTTCCGGTCGACTCCTGGAGTCGGCGTGAGGGTCCCTGAGAGCGGATGGCGTCGAAGATCATGGACGCCCGGTCGGGGTAGCGCCGGTACAGCACCGGCTTGCTGGTGCCCACGCGGCGGGCGATCCCCTCGAACGTCACGGCGCCGTACCCGCCCTCGGCGAGTTCGGCGAGTACGGCAGCCCTGATTGCGGCCTCGACTTCGGTTGCGGTCCGCCTTCTCCTGCGCACTTTTATCACCACGTCCTAGGCTGCGTTGCGTACCCCCGGTCTGATGGCTACTCTATCGGTAGATACGGTTCGTATCCTGCGGTGTTCGGCGGCTCGCCGGCGCAGGCACGGCTGTCATTCCCCAACGACTGGAGGACCCATGAAGGGCGCCATTTTCCATGCCCGACGTGCGCGCGCAGGCACGATTGCCCTGGCAGCCCTCGCCGCCGGTGCCGTGCTCCTCGCCGGCTGCGGATCGACCGGGCAGACGTCCGCCGCGGCGACCGTGTCGGTCACCCGCGCGACGATCAGCACCAGCGTCTCGGCGTCCGGAACGATTGCTGCTTCGAGCACGCGGAACCTGGGCTTCGCGGCCGGCGCACCCGGATCGGGGTGATCGTGATCGCCGTGGTCGCCGTGGTCGCCGCCGCCGTCCTGATCGGGAGTTGGGCAATGAACAACGCCCGGTACGTGACGACCGACAATGCGCAGGTGGACGGCACCCAGATCACCGTCACCGCACCGACCAGCGGCACGCTGACCGACTGGACGGCGACCATGGGCACATCCCTGACCGCAGGCCAGGTCGTCGGCCGGGTCGCGGTGCAGACCGGCTACCTGCAGCCGCAGGTCGTCGTGCGTGCCCCGGCGGCCGGTGTTGTCGCCGTGAACAACGGTGTCAACGGCAGCTTCGTCGCCGCAGGCACCAGCCTGGCGATCGCCTACGACCCCAGCGACGTCTACGTCACCGCCCGCGTCGAGGAGACCGAGATCAGCGACGTCAAGGTGGGCCAGCAGGTCGACATCTCCGTCGACGCGTTCCCGTCCACCCCGCTGACCGGCCACGTCGTCGAGATCAAGACGGGCGCCGCGGCCGTGTTCTCGCTGTTCGGGCAGTCGAACTCCACCGGCAACTTCCAGAAGGTCACCCAGGTCATCGCGGTCAAGGTCGCCATCGACGACCGGCAGGGCCTCGCGCTGGTGCCCGGCATGAACGTCACGGCCAAGATCGAGAAATGACCGCTGTCGCCGCGCAGGCCCCGGCCGGACGGCGGTCGGGCGCCACCGTCGCGTCCACCGGCGGGACCGAGCACTGGCTCGGGCCGCTGCTGGTGCTGATCGTCGGCATGTTCATGACGGTGCTGGACACCAGCATCATCAACGTCGCCGTCCCCACCATCCAGACCGAGTTCGGCGGGTCCAGCGCGGACGTGGCCTGGATCGCGACCGCCTACAGCCTCGTCCTCGGCGTGATCGTGCCGACCACGGCCTGGCTGGGCGACCGGGTGGGGCTCGGCAAGCTGTACACGATCTCGCTGATCGGGTTCGCGATCGGGTCCGCCCTGTGCGGGTTGTCGTGGAGCCTGGGCAGCCTGATCGCATTCCGGATCATCCAGGCGATCCCTGGCGGCATCCTGCCCGCGATCACGATGACGATGCTGTTCCGGATCGTGCCCAAGGACAAGATCGGCTCGGCCATGGGCCTGTACGGCGTCGGCGTGATCGCCGCCCCTGCCCTCGGCCCGACGCTCGGCGGCTACCTGGTCGAGTTCGTCGGCTGGCGGCTGATCTTCTACATCAACATTCCCGTCGCGGTCGTGGGTGTGGCGCTGGCGCTGTGGATGCTGCCGAAGTTCGCTCAGCAGCCCACCTACAAGTTCGACATGCTCGGCTTCATCACCGTCGCGATCGGTATGGTCTGCATGCTGCTCGCGTTCTCTGAGGGTGCGTCCTGGGGCTGGACGAGCTACCCGACCCTCGGGCTGATCCTCACCAGCGTGCTCAGCCTGGCGCTGTTCGTCCTGATCGAACTCGAGGTCGAGCACCCTCTGCTCAACTTGTCGGTGTTCCGGACGTGGCCGTTCGTCAACTCGCTGCTGGTGATGAGCGTGCTGTCGGTCGGAATGTTCGCCACCCTGTACTACATCCCGACCTTCCTGCAGGCCGTGCTCGGCCTGCCGGCCCTCCAGGCCGGCCTGGTGGTCATGCCGCAGGCGTTGGTCACGGCGGTGATGGCGCCGCTGTCCGGGCAGCTGTACGACCGGTTCGGTCCCCGCTGGCTGGTGGTCAGCGGCCTGTTGATCTCGGCGTATGCCACCCACCTGATGACGGGGCTGACCCTGAACACCACGACCAACGACATCATCTGGTGGACCTGTCTGCGCGCCATCGGGGTCGGCCTGGCGATGATGTCCGTCCAGTCCAGCGGCATGTCCGCGCTCGACCCCCGGCTCACCAACAGCGGTACGGCCATCAACAACGTGGTCCAGCGGGTCGCGTCCGGCCTCGGCCTGGCCGCCCTGTCAGCGCTGCTGGTCTCCCAGCAGGCCCAGCTCGCCGCCGACCGGTACGCGCTCATCCCGGCCACCGATCCGCAGCTCGCGCATCTTGGCATCGCCCAGCTCCACCAGCTCGCCCAGACCACCTCGCTCGAGGTCACGGTCACGGCGTTCACCAACATGTTCGAGATCACGACCTGGCTCACCGTTGTCGCCGCCGTGCTCGGCCTCTTCCTCCGCTCCGGCAGGGTGAAGACGTCCGAGCCGCGCCCGGCGATGATGGACTGACAGCGAGCCCGGCGATGACGCCCCCGTCCCCAGGCGAGTGCGCCGCGCCGTCCCTGCGTGAGCGCAAGAGGCTGGCCACCGGGCAGACCATCCACGACGTGAGCATCAGGCTGGTCGCGAATCGAGGGACGCACGGCGTCACCATTGAGGAGATCTGCGCCGAGGCCGACGTGTCGCCTCGCACATTCTTCAACTACTACCCGAACAAGCTCGCCGCGGTCTTCGGTCTCGTCGTCGTGCGGACGTCGCCCGAACAGGAAGCCAGGTTCGTCGACGGGAACGGCGACCTGTTCGAGGACGCCTGCACGTTCGTCGCCGAGACCATCCCCATGCCGACGGACTGGGAGCGGATCGGACAGCTCCTCAACCGCCGCAGCGAACTGAAGGCCGAGTTCTGGACCCAGGTCGCCACCCGGCTGCGTCCGCTCCAGCCGCTGATCGAGCGGCGCACGCACGACCAGGACGTCGCGCGGCTCGTCCTGGGAGCTGTGGCCGCGGCTGTGAACTCCGCGGTCGCACGGTCGCGGGTCTCTGGGGAAGCGCTGACGGCCCCCGCGATCCTGGCGGAAATCGACGCGCTCGGCGACCTGCTGGCCGGCCGGGCCGGGCCCCGACGGGGGCCGCTGGAAGAAGAGGAGCACAGATGAACCGATCGATCGTGATCAACCGGGAGTTCGGCAGTGGTGGCCGCGAGATCGGCCGACTGATCTGCGAGCGCACCGGGATGGAGCTGTACGACACCCGGGTGCTCGAGGAAGCAGCGAGCAGACGGGGCCTGGCCCACGGCCTGCTGTCCGAGTTCGACGAACGAGTGGTCACCGGTCCGTACTTCGACCTCTCGGCCATCACCGGGGTCGATCCCGAGACCTACTCGCTGCCGTACCGCATGTACGGTGCCATCTCCGAGGTGGTCACGGACGCGGCGCGAACCCGTCCTGCCGTCTTCATCGGCCGGTGCGCAGACAAGATCCTGCGCGATGCCCACCTCCGGTTCCGGAGCGTCTTCATCTACAGCACGGATGTCGAGCGGAAGGTGGCCCGGGCGGTCGACGTGGACGGGGTGCCCCGCAAGGACGCCGCGAAGTACATCGCGAAGATGGACAAGACCCGCGCCCGCTACCAGCAGTTCTTCACCAGCACTCGGTTCGGCGACTACCGCGAGTACGACCTGTGCCTCAACAGCGGCCGGCTGGGCTACGAGGCTTGCGCAGACATCATTCTGGCGGCGACGGCGGCGACGCCCCGTCCGGTCGCGAAACCGGATCCGGCAGGTCGCTGAACCGGCTGCCCGCCCCTCCCGGGGCGAGTTCCGGTGCGTTGCGGTCGCGGAGTCCGCAGCGCTGCCGTCCTCGCCGGCGCGGGCGGGAGCCTGCTCGCGCTCTTCATCCTGTCGGCAGCAGTCTGGCCCTAGGCTTCTGGTGACCGTCACCGTAGGAGGCCAGAATGTCCCAGATTGACCTGATCGCGACCATCAGCGTTCCGGAGGACCGGCTCTCGGCCGCATCCGCCCTGCTACTCGCGTACGGCGAGGTGGTCCGCGCCGAGCCGGGCAACCACCGCTTCGAGGTCTACGTCGACCACCAGGCCAGCGCGCTGGTGGTGATCGAGCGCTACGCCGACGCCGACGCGTTCGATGCCCACCTGGCAAACCCCGCGAACGCCGAGTTCAACAGCAACCTCGCAGAGGTTCTCGGCGGCGGTGGCTCCACGCTGCAGATGCTGGACTTCCTGGCCTGAGCACAGCGTCCAGGGCGGGCAACCTGTGGGATGTCGTGGGAATCAGCGGGTCACTCCGGCCGCTCGCCCATCGGCGACCGTTCCAGACGAGTTCACCGTGAAGCCGTCCAGGTCGCCCTCGACGACGATGAGTTCCCACCTGCGCTCGCCGTCGCCAGTCGCCTGCGTGTAGGTTCCCCATCCTGCGCCGCAGGACCAAAACGTCGTGAACTCCCCGGTTTCGGACACGGGGGAGAACTCGATCCTCTGGTCGGGGACGCTGCAGCTCACCCCTGAGAACGCGGTGAGCAGCGACCATGAGGCCATACCCCGCGTGTAATGCCATCCGGCTTCGATCTCGGCCCACGGGTTCCGCTTCGCGCCGTCATAGCGACTACGCACAGCTCGAACGATCGTCATCCCCTGATCGACAAGTCCCGCAGCTACGAGTTGGGCGGCGAGTGCGTACTCGGTGCCCGTCCACACCTCACTGGAGAACGCGAAGGGGAAGTCGGGGCGACCGCCGCGTGGCCAGGAACAATTCAGCACTCCACCCTCACCGGCAACGGCATACGCGCGCTGCACGTGTTCGATCGTGCCGACGTCGGCGACGAAATTCGAGCCGAACACCGCTCGGAGCGCCGTGTCGAGCAGGTCCGTCGGGAGGATGCTGCCGAGCCCTGCCTGCTGGGCAAGCCAATTGCCGAGCAGTTGATCGGTGAGGCATCCGTCGTCGAACTGGAAGGGACGCTCGACCCCGAGCCGGTCCTGACGCAGATAGGCGCCGTTCCAGAGCCCGCGCGCGATGCCATGGAGGACGCGGTCCGCTCGTTCCTGGAAGGATCCCGGCGACTCGCCCACCGCGTCGGCCAGTGCGCCGGCGGCACGAAGCGCCGCGACATAGAGGACGTTGGTCATCGGGTTCGCGCCCACGAACTCGATGTCATAGGTGGTGTGCATGACGCCGACCAACAGATCGCGATCGCTGTCGAACCACTGCCGATCCACGTACCCGAGCGTTCGAAGTGTCGCGGGCCAGGCCCGCGCCAGGAACGCGCGATCCCCGGTGGAACGCCACTCTCGCAGTGTGCGAACGATGGCCCCGAGCTGGCCGTCAGGACAGGAAAGCATGTCCCAGGGCAGCCCCTGATACGAGTCAAGTTCGCGGAACGACATGAAGCCGTCGTCGCGAGTCCGGTGGATCTCCTTCTCACGCATTGTGATCTCGAGCTCCGGAAAGAGTGCCGCGACCGTCTGGGCGTAGTTCCAGACGTGGGTGACGTTCCCCGCACCGGTGCCGTAGTTCTCGGTGACGCCCTCGTAGCCGTAGAACGAACCATCTTCGATGCGGTAGCAGGTCTGACTGCGAAGGGTGGTGATGTTGTCGGCCACCGCATCGAGGGCCTCGCGGGGGATCGACGAGCCGTACAGCGCCTCGCGAAATGCGTCGCTCGCCGCGTCAAGCTCCACGAGTCGAGCGTCGAGGTCACGAATCACATCCCAGGCATCCGGATACCGGAGTGCATAGTGGTTCTTCGTCTTCGGCAGGGCGTCACCCGCACGAAGGAGTTCGGCCCGTTGCTCGTTCAGCTCGAGCCAGGTGCCGAGCCGGTTGGGGAACGACCATGCCACCGCGAACTCAAATGTGTGGGACTCACCACCTTCGAGGCGTCGCGTTGCGGCGATTGAGCCCACGACCTCCTTCCGCCGAATGTAGCCATAGTCACCTCGTTCGCCGAGCTCGCAACGAATGCCCGCCGCCAGTGGCGCCGGTCCGAGACTGCCGTCCCTGGCGAAGTCGCGCCAGAACTCCTCGGCGAGATCCGTCCACTGCCCGGCGAACCAGTAAGGCTTGACCGTCAAGGCCGGCTCGGTGGTCGTGAGCGCCATCGTGCCGTAGTGCATGGCCGATCGGGAGAGCTCCGCATTGCCGAACCACAGCCCTCGGTGCGACCCGGTCTCGCGGTACTCGTTGACGAGTCGCCCCTGGCACAGCATCTCCCCCATGGAGTCGAGTTCGGTGAACCCGCTGGCGTTCGACATCGAGCCTGCGATCGAGACCTCGACCGGCGATTCGGACGAGTTGCGCACGTGATAGCGAAGCAGAGCGGCGGGAATGGCCGAATCCTCTGCTCGCAACGGGATGAAGGGCGTAAATGCCTCAAGCTCGACCTCGACCGGGAAGGTCCCGTCTTCGAACGAAACCCAGACCTTCGGATATTCGCTGTACAACTCAGCATCGGCGAACCGGCGCAGACCGGGCAACTCCGCCGGTGAATATCCCCCCTGCTCATTGTGAGGCGGCCGGTAGGCCGCTTCGAGGACGCGGCTGTCCCGCCGGCCGTCCGCCGTGGCGGACGAGATCGCAAAGAAGGAGTACGGCAACCGGAACCCGGCACCCGGTCGGTTGAAGATCTCCCAATCGCACAGCTCGCCGCGCGCACCCACCGAGATGTTTCCCGTGCCGATGCCACCGAGGAGAAACCTCGCCGCAGGGTGAGTACTCGCGCGGTACCTGGTCCGATCGGGGCGCACGGCCTGAGTCATGGTTACACCTCCACAATGTGTGCTGAGAGTTCCGTCATGGTTCGCTACATCGAGATCAGGAGCTTGAGCGCCCTGCGCTGACGCAAGGCGTCGTATGCCGAGCCGATCTCGTCAAGCGGAACCATGCCTGGTGGCAGCCAGCGGTCGGCCTTGAGGATGCCGCCGCGCACCAGACGGACGACCTCATCGTGGGTCTCATGTTCCTCATACCCGCCATCGTACCAGCGCAGCGACCCACCTGCCGGGGTCGCAGGGGGCGGTTCATTGAGTCCATACACTCCCACGACGGCGCCCTGCTCCAGGCAGGCCACGGCATCGGCGCGAACGTCCGAGCTTCCGACCGCATCGATGAAGCAGTCGAATGGACCAGCCGAGCGCAGTTGCTCAGCGCGAGAAGCCCCCCGGTAGTCGATGAAGGTCTCCGCTCCCGCGGACTCGAACACCTCGCGCCAACGCCCGCTGCCGACGACCGTCACCGAAGATGCCCCCAGATGACGTGCGTGGACGGCGAACGCAAGCGCGTTCCCACCTGAACCGGAGATCAGCACTCTGGCACCCTGGGGAGCTTCGAGGCGATGCAGGTAGCTGAGCGTCTCCCGCCAGGTGATGAACATCGCTGCGGTCTCGGGAGCAATGTCCGGTGGCACCACCAACTGGGGTCTGTGGAAGCTCCACAGCTCGGTGGGCAGACCATCCGCGGCCATCGCGCGGTGGTCGACGGCGACGGCGAACTCACTGAACCCGCCCCAGGCGACTCCCAGATCGGGCGTTGGGCGGGCGCCGACCCGGGTGACGACGTCTCCGGGAGCGAGGTTGCGGACCTCGCTCCCTACCGCTATCACCCGACCTACCGATTCGTGCCCGAGGATCGCTGGATACCCCACGGCCGAGGGGAATGTGCCGTCGATGACGTGCAGGTCCGTGCCGGTGCAGGTCGCACCGACGATCACGCGGCACACCGCCTCATACGGACCCGGGGCGGGGTCCCAGCCGACATCGTCGCGAACGCGGAGCACACCGGGCGCTTCGACGACCGCGGCCTTCATGCGGCTGCCCACACCACGAGCGGCCCGGGACCTTTCACCCGGCGGCCGAACGGCAACAACATGGGTTCCTCGGACGGCCGGAACGGAACCTGTGCCGCGATCTCATCGAGTGCCCTTCGGACCGGGCCCGCGAGTGGGCCGAGTTGGGCAACGGCCACGTTTGCCCGCACCTCATCAGGGCTCCTCGCACCGACGAGCACCGCGGAGACCAGCTCGTTCTCAAGCACGAAGCGAAGTGCGGCCTCGTGGATCGGCAGCTCGAACTCGTCGAGAAGAGCGTAGAGATCGCGGAACTGCGCCCGCCGTGGCGGGCTCATCCAGTCGGGACCGGCAGCGATCTCGGCGTCCCAGCGCCGCGCGAGGGCTCCCTGCTGGAAGGGCGAGCCGACGACGACCCCCATCCCCGCCTCCTTGGCAGCAGGAAGGAGCGCAATCTCTGCCTCGCGCCACAGCAGGCTGTAGTTGAACGCCGTCAACAGCACGTCGAATGCGCCGCTGCGGCACAACTCGACCATGCCGTAGGCGGTCGTGCCGCCGAGCCCCGCCGCCCTCACGAGCCCGTCCTGCTGCAGTCGCGCGATGACCTCGGCGATCGGCCCGTCCGCCTTCGACGCGTCGACCCACCAGTCGTACTCACCAGGGCGGTCCGGCTCATGAACGAACAGCACGTCGATGACGTCGCGGCGAAGTCGGCGCAGGCTGTCCTCCACCGCGCGACGCAACAACTGGGGATCACGTGGATCGAACGGGGTGGGTCGCCCTCCCACCTTTGTCGAGACCACGAACGATCCCCGCTCCGTCGCGAGGAGGTCACCGAGCACGGACTCGCTGTCTCCGTACGCTGGTGCCGTGTCGAAATAGGTGATCCCGGCATCGACGGCTGCACGGATCGTCGTGGCCGAGACTGAGCGCTCGGCCTCGGTGGACGCGAGCATGGTGCCTCCAAGCCCCAGGCGGCTCACGTCAATGCCTGAACGCCCAAGCCTGCGGTGTTCCAGTGGCATCAGCCCACGACTCCCCCCGTAGCACGAATCCGCTTGAACTCCCGGATCCGCTGCGTGATCGCGACCTCCGTCGGGTGTCGTTCCGTACTGGACGCACCAAAGAACCCGGTGATGGACGGCACCTGGCCGACCACGTACGACACGTCATCGACTTCGGCGATGGGGCCGCCGTGGCAGAAGACCAGGACGTCAGGGTTGACTGACTGCGCTGCCTCGGCGATGCGTCGGCAACGCTCAGCGGCGGCGTCCAGGGTCATCGATGTCTCTGCACCGATCAGGCCCTTCACGGTCACCCCCATGTGAGCGACGACGACATCTGCCCCAGCGTCGGCCATGCGCCGGGCCTGGTCCTCGTCGAACACATAGGGCGTCGTGAGCAGGCCCAGGTTGGAGGCCTGCCGTACGAGTTCGATCTCGTGGTCGTAGCCCATACCGGTCTCCTCAAGACTCTGCCGGAATCGGCCGTCGATCAGCCCGACCGTCGGGAAGTTCTGCACCCCGCGGTACCCGTGATCCTGAAGCTCTCGCAGATACCGCGGCATCTGTCGGAACGGGTCGCTGGCCAGCACCCCGGCAACGACCGGGGTCTCTCCCGAGACCGGAATGAGCTCGCCGGCGAGCTCGAGCACAATCGCGTTGCAGTCGCCGTAGGCGAGATAGCCGGCCGTCGACCCTCGCCCAGCCATCCGGTACCGCCCGGAGTTGTAGGCGACGATCAGGTCAGCGCCTCCGAGGTGGGCGCACACCGCGGACAGGCCAATGCCAGCTCCAGCGGCCAGCAGCACCTCGCCATCGGCCGCCTTGGCGCGCAAGCTCTCAGCGATCGGGTTCGTCATCGTTCTGCCATTACCTTTCGTCGTCGGTCTCTGTTCGGGGTGGCACGGCGGACGGTCCCCGCCTGGCGTCCGCGTATGACGCCAGCACGACACCCAATACGCGCGCGGCATCGTCCACGCTTGCCAACGGCACCACACCCGCGCGCACGCTCGTTGCGAAGTGCTCGATCTCGGCAGCGAAGGTGTCCCGCTCGGGGAGCTCCTCCACGAGCGCCTCGCCCTCGGTGGGTGTCAGAACGAGACGCGTCCCGTCGCAGCGGATCGTGCCGCGCTCTCCAATCACGACGATCCGGTCGAGCCCCGGGGTCCCGTAGGCCCAGCTCGTGATCACGTATCCGGTTGCACCGCCACCGAAGTGGACCAGGACGTGACCGGTGTCCTCGCCTTGAAGGAAGCTCAGCCGCTGCCGGGGAAGCGCGGTAGACACACCCGTCGGCTCCTCACCGATGAGATGCATCAGGATGTAGAGCGGGTGGTAGCCCGTGTCGATCAGTTCGCCGCCGCCGCTCGAGGACGCGACCCCACGCCAGCCCACTGTCTCGGCCGTGAACGGCGCCGCGAACGTGTCGACGACGATCGCGTGATAGACGCGGCCGATCGCGCCCTGGTCGATGAGTTGCCGGATCCGCGACACCTGCGCTGAGAACAGCTGGTTGTGCGCGGCCATGAAGGTGACTCCGGACGCAGCGACCTCCTCACTGATCTGACGAGCTTCATCGAGGGTCAGGCACAACGGCTTCTCGCAGAGGACGTGCTTTCCGGCCCGCGCCGCATCGACAATCGCCTGCAGGTGCAGATGGTGCGGCAAGCAGATGTCGACGGCATCGATGTCTGCGTCGGCAAGAACGGCCGCGTAGTCGTTCACCCCGTTCGCTCCTGCACGCGACGCAAGGTTCTCCGCGCGGGCGAGATCGATATCGCACGCGGTGGCCAGACGTCCGAGGCCCGGGTCGAGGGCGAGGTAGCCGCGGAGGTGGTCCTCCGCAATTCCGCCACATCCGATCAGGGCGACACGGAGCGGCGTGGTAGTGGGTGCGGTGTTCATTCGTAACCGATCTCAGTGAGGAATTTGAACGTCGAGGTGGCAATCGGCAGCGGCTTGTCCGGCGGCGCCGGGTACATGTCTTGTTCGACGACACTCCAGCCGCCGTACCCGACCTCGTCCATTGCGCTCTTCAAGTCCGTGAAGTCAACCGCCCCGGCATACGGCGCTGCGAACACCCCCAGCTCGACGGCTTCGCCCCAGGGGATCCGCTCCTCCTTGACCCGTCGAGCGATGGCCTCGTCGACGCTCTTGATGTGAACAGCGTCGATACGATCGTGGTGGTCGCGGTAGAACTGCACGGGGTCTCCGCCGCGGTACGCATGATGCCCGACGTCGTGCAGCATGCCGACGAGCTCGGGATCGGTGAGTTCCAGGAACCGCTCGATTTGGTCCTCGAACTCGACCGGCGAATCAGCATGCTGGTGGAAAAGCATCCTGCCCAGCCCGTAGCTGCGGGCGCCCTCACCAATTCGATTCGCGAGACCCGCGTACTGGCTCCACTGCTCGTCAGAGAGGGTGCGCACCGAAACGAGCTCCCCCGTCCGGGCATCCGAGTACATGGAGGCCACAACGCCGAGATACGATCCTCCAGCGTCCACGACCAGTTGGGCTACCGCATCGAGTTGCTTCTTCACGTCCTGCCAGACACCGGCACGCTCGAGCGGGCCGTCGATCCAGCCGCCGGCGAGTTGGAGCCCCCGGCTGTCCAACTCGTTGACGAGCCGATCGGCGTTCGTCGGCAGGTAACCGTACGGTCCAAGTTCAACGGCGTGATATCCGGCGTCGGCGACCTCATCGAGGAACACCTGCCACGCGATCTGACGATCGTCGTGCGGAAACCAGACGCCCCAGGAATCCGGGGCTGTGCCAAGTCTTGTCATGTAGCTCCTTTGTGAATCACTCGGTTGGGACGCCCGGGAGCGGGCGCCCGCTTTTCACCCATGCCTCGAGGAAGAGGCTGGAAACCAGTTGGGCGAACTCGGCGCTGTTGATGTCAGCGGAGAGTTCGCGGTAGGGGACATGCCCGTCCAGGCGTGCGCGCAGTGTGCGGAAAATGGCCTCGTCGGCCTCTGCGTCGGCGAGGGGAGCACCCGGCCGCTCGTAGTCGGAGATGCCGCCGCGCGGTACCGCAACCGCGATAGGCCCGCGAGCTGCCAGGACCTTGTCCGCCAGGACGTCGGCGACCCTGGCAGACTCCTGCTCATCGGCACGAACGATGGTGACGCTCGGGCTGTGCGCGAGCATCAGGTGTCCCTCCCGGTACTTCTCCGGGACCGAGTCCGGCCCGCCGAACGTGATCTGCGCCAAGGCACCCGGTGCGACCACCTGTGGCAGCCCCTTGCGTCCCGCAGCCTCCATCCGGTGCGGCCCGGCTGTGAAGATGCCGCCGAGTTCGGCATCGGTGATCTCGCTCGGCGTGAGATCGACGACCCCTTCGATCACTCCGGCGTCGACCAGCGACTCCATCGCCCGGCCACCCGATCCGACCGCGTGGAAGACGACGGTTTCGAACCCCACGCCTTCGAGCAGTTCGCGGATACGGTCACCTCCGGCCGTCGTTGTGCCGAACATCGTGACGGCGACCAGAGGAGGATCCGTCGTCCGGTCATCGTCCCCCACACCGGGCTGTGCCATCCCGGCCGCCGCTCTCGCGGCGTTGGAGATGATCGGGCGAGAGATGCGATTGAGCCCCGCGATGTCCGTCACGGAGTGCATGACGCACAGGTCTGTGACACCGAAATAGGGCCCGATGTTGTCAGGCAACATTGTGGAGAGAAGCAGCTTTGGGAACCCGATCGGAAGCGCCCGCATCGCCGCGCTGACGATCGTCGATCCCTCGCCGCCGCCGAGCCCGAAGGCGCTGTGCACGCGACCGCGATCAACCAACTCCCTGAGCACGACAGCGGCGCCCGCGGCCATGGTGCTGATCGCGCTGCTTCGCCCTCCATGGACATCCCGCCGCTCACGCAACGACTGCAGGTCGGTGCCGCCGGCCTCGGCAACGCGGGTGGCCGGGATGTCGGGGGCGACGTCCGGATCGCGAAGAATGCCGATATCGATGACCAGCGGCACGACACCGCAGCTTCGGAGTTCGGCGGCGGCGAAGCGGGCCTCTTCCCCTTTGGTGTCGAGCGCGCAGAGCACGGCCGTCACCCGATTGGCTGATGTTGCCGGACCCATCAACGGGCTCCAGCAGTCCGCAGCCGCAGTGCGGTGAACTCACTGACAGCGTTCTGCACCGCCTTCACAACCGGGATCCGGTCAATCCCCGATCCGGCGAGGAAGCCCACGGTGGCGGTGCGCTCGAGGACGTACGCGACCGAGCCCGGATCCTCAAGAGGTCCGCCGTGAAGCACGACCAGCGCATTGCTACCCGCGACCGCGCCCGCGATCTCCTCCGTCCTCGCGACCGCACCGTCCAGACCACCGGAGCCCGCTCCGGTCGTACCCAGATGCACGACGACCATGTCCGTGCCGGCATCCGCGAGCTGCCTGGCATCATCGGGGCAGAAGGCATAGGCAACCGTGAACAGCCCAGCGTCCGCGGCCGCGCGCATGAACTCCACTTCGCGGGCGTATCCGATGCCCTGGCTCTCCAGCTCGCGTCGGAAGTCGCCGTCATACACGCCGGCAGTCGGAGTGTTGACGACACCCGACACCCCGACTTCCAGCAAGTGCTGGATGATCTCACCATGGGAGCGGAGCGGATCCGCAGCACCGACACCGGCGATCAGCGGTGTCTTGCCGCAGGCGGGAAGCACCGCTGCTGCAAGTCCTTGTGTAATGCCGTTGGCATCGCCGTAGGGGAGATACCCGAGCAGGGACGAGTGGCCTTGGCTGCGAAAGGCGGCGACGTTGTAGACCATTACTGCATCGGCGCCAGCTGACGCCGCTGCCTTTGCAATCTGTCCATTGGGCGCACCGCACAGCAATACGGGGCTGCCACTGGCTACTTTCGCATCCATCCGCGCGCGCACCTGCACGCGCGGAGAATTGCTCGCCTGCGCTTCTGTCATGGTCACTCCATCCAGTTATGGTGCCTGCACCTTTTTTGCATTCTTCGCCCGGCCATCGAATGGGATCGGGAATCGTCCCCTCACCAGAAGCCCTCTGGTGTCGGACCACCTACTTGCGGAACTGACTCCACGAGTTCCTCAATACGGCGCAGGATCTCGATTGAAAGACTGACGTCCTGCCGTACCGCGTGAAGTTGTTCGGGGGCCTGCGCGCCGAAGACACACGAATCGACACAGGGATTGCTGAGGACCCAGGCGACGGCCAGTTGCCCCAGCGTGATTTCGCAATCCATCGCGATCCTCGCGAGTTCCTCGACCACGTCGATCCGATCGGCCTCTTCCGGCCCGGAAAAGAGTCGGCTCCGTGCCCTCCAGTCGCTGGCAGGGAAGCGCGTCGACCGTGTTACCGCACCGGAAAGCAAGCCGTGCGCCATGGGCGCGTAGGTGCACACGCCCATGCCGAAATCCGATGCGAGCGACATCAGCGACTCCGCCTCCGAGCGCCGAAACAGGTGGTAGGGCGGCTGGATGACCTGCACGACGCCTAGCCCAGAGAGTTCAGCGAGCTCGGCGCGCGCGTAATTGGAGACTCCCGTAAGCCTGGCCTTGCCGGATGCCACGAATCCTGCCAACGTTTCGGCCAGGCTCTCCGGTGCGGTCTTCGGGTCCGGCCAGTGCACGAAGAAGATGTCGACATAGTCGGTCCGGAGCCTGCGCAGGCTCGCCTCCAACTCAGCGGTGAGTGACGAACGAGTGGAGTTCCGACGACCGTCGGGCAGTACGCCGCCCTTCGTCGCGACCACCACCTCATCGCGCCGGCAGTGACCCCCCACCCAGAGGGCATCGGCCAACATGACCTCAGCACCGCCGTCGCCGTACGACGCGGCGGTATCAAAGAAGTTGATCCCCGAGTCGAACCCGGCGCGCATCGTCGCGATCCCGCGCGCGAGTTCCTCCCCATGAAGCGAAGCGCCGGACTGCCAGGTACCGAGGCACAGCCTTGACACCTCGATGCCCCCTTCGCCCAGCGTCCGCGTGCTCGAGTAGCGGGCCGGCTCGGAAAACGCAATCATCAGTCCTTCACCGAACCTGCTGCAAGTCCCTCGGAAACATACTTCTGCAGTAAAACGATCGCGATAATGATCGGAATCGATACTGCGGTTGATGCTGCCATGAGAGCGTTGTACTGAATGCCGTACTGACCTTGGAAGCTATTGATGAACACGGTCGCCGTCGCCATCGTCTCGGACGACGTGAGCGTGTAGGCGAACTGGAACTCGCCCCAAGCTGAGAGGAAGTTGAAGATTCCCACTGTGATCAGCCCTGGCCGCACGACCGGAATCACAATCCGAAGGAGGGCTTGCACCTGATTGCAGCCGTCTGTGAGCGCCGCCTCCGGCAACTCCCTCGGCACGCCCAGGAAAAATGGGCGCATCACCATGATCGCGAACGGAAGCGTGAACGTCGTATTGGCGAGAATCAGTCCGACGTAGCTGTCGAGCAGACCGATCCGGGCGAGCGCGAGGAAGAACGGTCCTGCGAGAATTATTCCCGGGATGAGTTGCGCGGCCAGCGTGAAGAAGACCAGGACGCGGGACAGACGGCCCCGCAACTGGGCGAGACCGTAGGCGGCTGCGACCCCCAGCACGAAAGAGAGCGCCGTGGTGCCCAACGCCACAACCGTGCTGTTGAGGATGGAGCGGAGCATCATGCCGCCCCCGGTCAGGTTCTGCTGCCACGCGGCCAAGTCGAACGGCCATGGGAAGACCTTCGGCGGAATGGCCAGAAGGTCCCCCGGGCCCTTCAGCGATGTCGCGACCATCCAGTAGATCGGGAACAGGTACGCCATGACGAACAACACGCTGATCGCCGTGAGGTACCACACTCGCCCAGTTGCCGGCCTGCTTTCATCCATGATCAGTTCTCCCGCCGGGTTACGTATGCGTACAGTGCCGCAAGTGCAAGTGGCATGGCGATCAGAATGTTGGCAGCAGCAGCCCCTTCGCCGAAGCGGAAGAAGTGGAAGGACAGGTCGTAGAGCATCACCGTCATGAGTCGCGTCGAATCACCAGGGCCGCCCGCCGTGCTGACATAGACGAGATCGAACACCTTGAACGTGTACACCGCGCTCAGAATGAGTGCGGTGAAGGAGACCGGCCGCATCATGGGGAAGGTGACGTACCAGAATCGCTGCGAGACCGACGCACCATCGACCTCTGCGGCCTCGTACACGCTGCTGGGCAGAGACTTCAGACCCGCGACGAGCAAGGTGATCGTGAAGGGCGTACCCACCCAGACGTTCATGAGGATGACGCAGATCAGGGCCCAGCGCGGGTCGCTCAACCAGTTGATGTCCTGATGGATCATGCCCAATCCCCGCAGGGCGGCATTGAGCACGCCGTAGTGCCCATCGAGAATCCACTTGAAGATAACACCAGTGACGATCGGAGGCTGCATGAGCGCGAGAATAAGAAGACCCCGTTGCCAACCCGCGCCAGGAAACCGCCGGTTGAACCAGAGCGCGAGAGCAAATCCGAGGACATATTGCAGGACGACGTTTGCGAAGACAAAAATGAGTGTGGTCGCAATCGCCTTCTGCAACTCACCATCTTCGGTCAGGGCGCTGTAGTTGGCAGCACCAACGAACGGAGCCTTTCCGGTGAGCACCGTCTTGTTGTTGACGTCGAAGAAGCTGTTCCACACGTTATTAAGAACCGGAAGAATGAGCGAGATCGCAAGAAAGATGTAGGCCGGTGCGATGAAGGCGGCGAGCGTATACCGCGAGCCGCCACGGCGGGATCGCTGACGCCCGGCTCGATGGGTCGGATTCTTGGTCACGATTGTCGTGGACATTCGACCACCTCATTTCAGAACGGTCTCGTGCGCCGGGGACGACCGTGCGCGGCAGCGTCGGGCGCGCCTATTTCCGCGCGCCCGACAATCACTCTGCCTAGGCCAGAAGCGGTTCCATTGCCCGGGCGGCATCCGACGCCGCCTGCTTTACACTTGATGTATTCGTGAGCACCGCCTGCGTCATGTTCTGCAGGACCTCAGACATCTGGGGATACTTGGGGCCATAGTTTCGGGGCTTGGCGACCTTGACCATATCGGCCCAGCCCTTCAGCGCAGGATCGGTCGACCACGGTTCTTCGTCGATCGCGTCGAGTCGTGCGGGGAGCACGCCGGCCTCCCGGCATTGCGTCAGCATTTCGTCGCGGGAACTCTTGTACACGACGAAGTCCCACGCCGCGTCGACGTGGTCGTTGTCAATGATGATGTAGTTGCCCCCACCGGTCACGGACACGACACCCTGACTTCCCGCGGGAAGCGAGTGCACCGACCACTTCACGTCGGACTGTCCCTTGAGATTCGCATAGAACCAGGGGCCGTTGTACATCATTGCCAGTTGCCCCGCGAGGAACTGCGAGAGCGTGTCTCCCTGGTCGTAGTTGGCGCAACCCCCAGTGATGCTGCCGTCGGCAAGCAGGTCGGCCCACAGCTGCAGTGCGTCCTGCGATGCAGGGCCGTCAAGGGAGTCCAGGTCGCCTCCCTGCGACCACAGGAAGGGCTCGAACTGGAACGACGCGGACTCGCTCTTTCCACCCGCGATCGCGAACCCCTGCACCTTGTCCTTGGTGAGCTTCTTTGCCGCCGCCCGCAGTTCATCCCAGGTCTTCGGCGGAGTGACGCCACCTGCGGCGAGCAGGTCGTCGTTCACAATCAGCGCAAGCGCGCTCGTGCTGTCCGGCACCCCCCAGGTCTTCCCGTCATAGATGCATGAGTTGGCGGCGCCAGGGATGAAGGTGCTCCACTGCCCCCACTCGTTGATCCGGCCGGTGAGGTCAGCGAGGATGCCGAGTTCTGCGAAAGAACTGGTGTCGGGGTTGTCGCAGTAGATGATGTCAGGAAGCTGGCGCGCCTGAGCAGCCTGCACGACGACCTGCTTGTAGGAGGCCGCGGGGATCGAGCGGCGTACGAAGGTGGTCCCCGGGTGCGCTGCCGTATAGCGATCACGGGTGTGTGCTTGCGCGAGGGATTCTCCTTCCAGCGTGTCGGAGAGCGTGTCCCACACGTTCAGGCTGGTCGCGCCTCCCGTGGAGCCACCCGCGCCGCCGCTCTGCGGTGCGCAGCTGGACAGAGCGAGAGCGCCGAGACCCACAGCGCTGCCGACGAGGACTTGCCGGCGGGTGAGGTTGGTCATGATCTGAACTCCTTCGTCAGATGGGAATACCGTCGCAGATATGCGATACAGCCGATTGATTGGATTTGGACAGCAGGCAGCAACCGATGCGTCCACAACTGTGCGCTTGCGCACCAAGAGGCCGCTGTCTACCTACTGATTTGCCAGGTATAGCGCAACCATGCGCTCCGCAAACTTGTCACCACTCGAAACCATGATCGCCGCTCGCGGGGAACGGAGCACTCTATGGCTTGTACTCAGATCCTCACTGGATCAGAGGAAATGAACGGAGCGTGACGCGGGAAGAGTGTGGCGGTCGATAGCGGGAGACGCCTCGGGATCCGCGTTGCGCCCACCGCTTCCAGCGCGTGCAAGCTTGTTCCACCGAGCGATGAGCTGCGCATCACAATTCGGAGAAGAGACCATTTCGATCCTCTCATCGATTGCCGCCTGCACTTTGGCGCACGTCTTCGGGCTGGCTACGCGCCCACCGAATCTCCGTTGAGGCCGGCGTAGCGCACACACATCGTGACAAAGCTTCTTTTCGGCCCTGCAGCATGCGAACCGCCACAGGTGAGATGCTCACGAGCAATATACCCAGATGGCCAGCTGATCTTCAAGAGGTCGATGGATTCCTTGGGATAACGGTTCCGTAACGGGAGACGACCACGGTGGGGCGCCACCGATGACGCGCGAGTCGGCGAAGCGTCAGCAACGCGGGGCGTGATCATCATCCACACCGGGCATGCGTCGAACGGCGCCGCGTGCGCATGCTCTGACACCGTGGACGAACCCCGGCCGCCGACCAACAGTTCACCAGATTCTGAATACAGCTCTTGCTGTATCATCTGAGTCATGCTGACGGCGACGACATCGTTGGACGCTCTGGCCCGGTTCGGGCATGCGCTCTCGGACCCGACCAGGGCCCGGATCCTGATGCGGCTCCGGGAGGCTCCGGCCTACCCGGCTGATCTGGCGGACTCGCTCGGGGTGACCCGACAGTCGATGTCGAACCATCTGGCCTGTCTGCGCGGCTGTGGCCTCGTGGTGGCCGTGCCCGAAGGGCGACGGGCTCGATACGAGCTGGCCGATCGAAGGCTTGGTCACGCCCTGGCCGATCTGGTCGACGTGGTCCTGGTGACTGACCCGAGCGCGTGTGCTGCGGCCGACGAGAAGGGGTGCTGCTGATGGCCGCCGACGTGCCGCTCCTTCCCGTGGGGAGGCCGGTGCCATCCGCCGGGGGTGCGCTCCCCGACGGCCGTCGGGCGGTGCTGGTGCACCGGGTGCGGTTCCTGGTGACCTTCACGATCGCCTACAACGTGGCCGAGGCAACGGTGGCGCTGCTGGCCGGATCGTTCGCCGGGTCGGCGGCTCTGTTGGGGTTCGGGCTGGACTCCGTGATCGAGGTGTCCTCAGCCGTCGCGGTGGCGTGGCAGTTCTCCCGCGGCGACCATGAGGCCCGGGAGAAAGCGGCGTTGCGGCTGATCGCGTTGTCCTTCTTCGGCCTCGCCGGATTCGTTACCTACGACGCCGTGGCCGGGCTGCTGGCCGGCCACGCCGCGGAGCATTCCGTCGTGGGGATCGTGGTCGCGGCACTGAGCCTGGTGATCATGCCGGTGGTATCGCGGATACAGCGCCGGACCGGCCGTGAACTCGGGTCGCGTTCCGCAGTTGCCGACTCCAAACAGACCCTGCTGTGCTCCTACATGTCGGGCGCGCTACTCATCGGGCTCGTGGCGAACGCTGCTCTCGGCTGGTGGTGGGCGGATCCGCTGGCTGCGCTCGCCATCGCTGTTCTGGCGGTCCGCGAAGGCGTCAGCGCGTGGCGTGGCAAGGCGTGCTGCCCGCCGGCCGAAGCGCTCCTCGACGAAGACCGCGCGGCGCCCTGCTCCCAGGACGATGACGGCTGCGCCTGCTGCTGACATCCCGGCCACCCTGGTCGCTCCGGTTCGAGCTCTGCCGAGAAGGCGCCGTCCGCGATCCGGCGCCGAGCGGAAGCGCGTCCGAAGCAACTACGTCGCCTGAGCCGGAGCCCAAGCGGTGGGGATGTCGCCGCCGTGTCGGGCGAGCAGTCCGGAGATCGTGATCGCGATCGTCGTGCCGACGAAATCGGTGAAGTCGAGCTGGCCGGCGGCGATCCGGGGATCGGCGTCGTAGGCGGCCTGCAACGCAGCGGTGGGCTGACTGTGCGGCCAAGCGGCGCTGACGATCATCAGGGCGACGACGACCACGTGGTAAGCCTCGTCCGGGCCCAACTCGGGTAGAGCGCCTGCGACGATCGAGGTGACCTGGTCGGCCGACTGACCGATGGCACCCTTGAACCGCAACGCCACCTCCGTGGAGATGTTGCGCTCCAGTACCGCCGCCTGCGCACTGATCAGGTCACACAGCACCGGGCGCTCGGCCATGGTGGTGGCGAGGGCCTCGGCCAGCCCGTCCCCCCGCTCCCGCGTGGATCCGGCACCGGACGGCACCCGCTGCCGCAGCTGCCGGATCCACTGGTCGAACTCGGTATTCAGCAACTCCAGCAGCACCGCCTCACGCGACTCGAAGTAGCGCAACACGTTCGACTTCGCCAACCCGACCCGCCGGCTCAACTCGTTCAGGCTGATCGCCGCAACCGGCATCTCGGCAAGCATCGACGCGGCCGTGTCGAGGATGACCCGCCGGCGCTGTTCGCGCTGCTCCTCACTGCGCGCCCGCTGGAACTCCATGCCCCAACTATACAGACCGCTTGTCTGTTATGCGCGTTCAGGGCCAAGACGACAGCGTCCGCCAGGTCACAGCCCGACCGACTCCAGCGACACGCCGGTGAGTTCCTCGGCGGTGAGCCACAGCCGTTCGGCGACCTGCTGGTCCTGCCCCTTGGCCGGCACTTTCACCGGGACGGGCCGTCCGACCAGACCCCAGCGCGGGCCGTAGTACCCCGCCTGGACTATGTCCGGACGCGTCGCGGGCAAAGCTCGGGCTGGGCACCGGCCTCCGCCGAATGCCGCGGGGTGATCCGCCAGGCGATCCGCAGCGCCAGGATGGGCTTTCCGCCGTCGAGCTGGGTGCCGTTGGCAAAGATGTTGGTCGACGCGTTGCCCGGATGCGCACCCACCGACAGCAGTGGCCAGCCGTGCCGCTCTGCCACCCGGGCGAGTTGGCGGCTGAACAACAGGTCCGCGAGCTTCGACTGCCCGTACGCCCCGTTCGGGTCGTAGTCGCGATCCCAGTTGATGTTGTCGAAGTCGATGTCGCGCAGGTTCCCGCTCGACATCGTCACCACCCGCGGCGCGCTCGCGTTCAGCAGCAGCGGCAGCAGCCGCAGGGTCAGCCCGAAGTGCCCGAAGAAGTTGGTGCCGATCTGCAGCTCCAGACCGTCGACGGTCTCGTGACGACTCGGCAGCATCATCACGCCCGCGTTGTTCACCAGGATGTTCAGCGGACGGCCCTCGGCGCTCAGCGCGCCGGCGAACTCCTTGACACTGGCCAGATCAGCCAGATCCAGTCGACGGACCTGCACGTCCGCCCCCGGATGCCGACCCAGGATCTCGTCGCGGGCCTGCTCGCCTTTGGCCCGCGTGCGGACGGCCATGACGACCGTCGCGCCCGCGGCAGCAAGGCCGTCGGTGACCCACAGGCCGGTCCCGCTGTTGGCCCCCGTGACCACAGCAAGCTTGCCGTGTTGGTCGGGCATCTCGATTGCCATGTCAACCCCTGAAGACTGGTGGTCTGCTATGTTCAACATAACACACCATCGGTCTGTATTCAAAGCACCGCTGGTCTATAAGCTGAGTCGGGTGCACATCCGATCAGGCTGCGACGACGGCTTCGGTGAGGTGGTGGGTTCCTTGGCTGATCAGGATGCCCGTTCGGGCGGCGAGCGCCGTGTCGACTTGTTCGCTGAGTTGAGGGCGCCGGCTCCGCCCGGGGGCGACGATCTGTATGACTGCGTGCAGGATTCCGTTTCGTCGTTGCCGGCCTCGGCTGTCGCTCACCGGCCTCTTGTGTTATCGGTACAGATGTACTGATAATAGTTGAACGTTCACGGGACGCCAAGGAGTGGAAGATGCCGACAATCGTCGTGGCCGGCGCCGGCCCAGGCCTGGGCCGCTCGACCGCCCACCGGTACGGACGCGAGGGCTACCAGGTCGTCCTCGTCTCCCGGCGCGCCGAGCCGCTAGAGGCGATCACCGCCGAACTCCGGGACGCGGGGATCGCTACGCATCCACTTTCCGCCGACCTGTCCGACCCCGACCGCATGGCAGGAGCCGGGTGTTCGCGGCGACGGCCGCCGCGGTGAGCTCCGCGGCCGGGACGAACCCCATCCCTGCTCGGCTCGCTGGTCGGCCTGATCGATGAGTTCCTCCCCCACCTGCTCAACCAGCACTCGGGAGCGATCCTGACCGCCCAGGGTGCCACCGCATTGACCGGCCGACCGGGGAATGGCCTGGTCGATCGCGCTGTTCTTGATCAGCGCCGAGATGTACAGCCGGCCGACGAACACCCCGCTGCCGGCGACCTCCTTCTCGAGCGACTGGAGGTAGTTGCGCTGTGCCGCCATGGCCGGGCCGGGACCGCTCAATGCAGCAGGCGAGAGCCACCGGCGGTAGGGCGCTCCCGGCCGGCGCACTGGTCGATCCGGACGCCCTGGCCGACAAGCTCTGGAAGATGCACCACTCCGGACGGCCTCACGAAGCCGTCGCGCCCGCCTGGGGGCGGGTCGTTTTCCCTCTGATGTCCTCTGCCCCGGTTCGACGTCTGATGGCGAACCGGACTCCCGCACCCGCCTGACCGTTCCCCGACCCCAACTCCGGACCGAAAGTGACTCCCGTGACCATCGCCTTGTGGATCGTCAACATCCTGCTCGCCCTCGTCTTCCTCGCCGCCGGTGCCATGCACGCCTTCCGTCCGCGCGAAGCCCTGGCCGAGTCCATGGCCTGGACGGCCGACTCCTCCGACGCGGCGGTGAAGACCATCGGCGCGCTCGAACTCCTCGGCGCGATCGGCCTGATCCTGCCCCTGGCCACCGGCATCGCACCGATCCTCACCCCGATCGCGGCGATCGGCCTGGCCGCCGTGATGGTCGGCGCCATCGCCACCCACGCCCGCCGCTCCGAACCCGTCACCACCGAAGCCGTGCTGGCCCTCGTCGCCGTCGCCAGCGCGATCCTCGGCTTCCTCGTCCTGGCCTGAGCGACCCCGTGCCGGGGACGGACGGTCCCCGGCACGACAGCCCTGGTCAGCCCCGGTTGTCGCAGGTCACTCGTGGTCCTTGTACGAGATCCCGTTGTAGGACATCTCGTACAGCAGCGGGCCCGCCTGTTCCAGGGTCGACCCGTCAGCCCTGGTGAGGTGGGTTTGGGCCTGCCCGACCCAGCGGGTGTAGGTCGGATGCAGTTGGAGCGAATCGAACTGGGCCCGGGCCGGCTCGGAGGCCGAGGAGTAGACGTCCACGGTCTCCAGTTCGTCCCCCGCGGTGAGCGTGTACTCCAGGGTGGCGTCGCCGCTGCCGATCGTGTACCTGATCGTCCTCGGATAGTCGCGGTCGACCTGATCCTGGTGGTATTCCTCGATCACCTCAACCTGGGTGTGCTCGGCGGTCGTGTTGGAGAACAGCAGGTCGCCTTGGCCGTCCTGGATGAAAGCCAGCGGGTAGTGGCGGTAGCCGAAGGCGCGGTTCATCACCAAGTCGAACAGTGCGATGGTGTACTCGCCGATGTTCCGGCGGGCCCAGATCCAGGAGTTCCAGGCGAAGGGGTGCAGCAGGTTGCCCCACTGGTGGTCGTGGTAGCCGAAGCCATGGATCTCGCGGGTCTGGCCGTCGATCGTGACCGTGCCGGACACCTCGCCCTTGGGCACGACGCACAACCAGGTGAAGTAGTTCTCGTCGTTCTCGCCGAAGGCGAAGTATCCGGTCCCGGGCCGCCACGGGGTGCTCTGGCTGGTCAGGGTGACGTCGAAGCCGTTGCCGTCGGCGGGGTCGACGACGATGCGGTAGGTCTTCAGGTCGCCCCTGAAGGAGTCCTTGCCCAGGCGAACGTCGCAGCCGTCCGTGCCGAAGGTGGCCTCGTCGACGTCGTCGTCGCGGGTCACGATCTTCAGTTCACCCTCGGGCGAGGTGATCCAGGCCTGGAAGGACGGGATGTCTCCGTCGTGGGCGACCTTCTCACGGTGCTTGGGGTAGAAGGCGGCGACCAGCTTGGTGCCGTCGTCACAGATCGCGTCGAAGTACCACCACTCGAAGTTCCCGGGCCTGCCGTCGTGGCGGCGTCCGTCCTCCCAGGGCTCGACCCGGTCCGGATTGACGTCGAACCTCTCGTAGTCCGCGGGCTGGTCCATCAGTCGGGCGGGTCTCGACGGGGTGGTCGTCGTTGTCATCGTGATGCTCTTCTCGAATCCAGTGGTCGTTGGCCACTCAGGCGGTGGCGCGGGTGCCGACGAGCTTCGTCTTGACGATGCCCACCTTGATGGTGCCGCTGAGTGCGTCGCCTTCGACGGTTCCGGACAGGGTTGCCTTCACCCGCCCGATGGGCCCGTCGGCCTCGACCTTCCCGGTGAAGGCCGAGCCGTTCAGCCTGCCGTCGGTGATGTCGGCCTCGATGCCCATCACGGAGACGTGACCGGTGAGGACGTCACCCTCGGCCCTCAGCGTCAGGACGCCCTGGCGTCCGCGGGCCTCGACGTTCCAGGTGCCGTCCACCGCGGACGACTCGCCGGTGGGGGCGGCGTCCATCAGCGCTGCGTCCTCGGCTTCGTCGGCCTGCTTCTGGGCGTAAGCGATCTTCATCGAGTTGATGATCTCGAGGGCGAAGTGGATCTTGTGGCCCTCGGCGATCGCCTTCGGCGCGTCACCGGGCGCGACGAAGATCGACTTCACGTCGAAGCCGTCGGCGGTCGGGCGGAACTGGTGCAGGGCGCCGACGTGGAAGTTCGTGTCGTCGTCCTTGGTCGCCATCTCGCCGAACATGCGGATCGGGTAGGACTCGTCCGGCTGGAACGGCATTCCGTCCGGCAGATTCTCCTGAGCCACGCCGTACATGTACACCGGCTCGCCGAACATGCCGAACGCCTCCGCGCCCCGCTGGCCGGACTCGATGTCGCCGATGATGACGAAGTGCTCGGGGTTCGTGGCCAGCGCGTCGTGCTGGGATGCCGCGCCGCCAATGATCGCCATCGTCTCGGGGAACCCGACGCCATGAGCCTCTACCTCGATCTGTGCCCAGGTGACCTTGGCCGGGTCGTACGTGGCCGCCCAGCCCTTCCATCGCCGCGCGGAGTCGGCCAGGACGTCCGCGTAGAGCTCAAGGAAGCCCTCCTCGCCCAGGGCGTCGCGCGCCTCCAGCGAGATCTGCTCGGCGCGCCCGGGGTCGAGCCAGTTGATGTCGATGTCGGAAAGCTCGGTGTCGCCGTCCTTGATCGGGGCACCCAGCAGCTTGAGTTCGTGGAGGACGTGCAGGGTGCGCTCGTACTCGATGCGGCGCAACTGGTCCTCCCGCCAGGGCAGCCCGTCGATGGTCACGGTGTAGTTCAGGTCCGACATGGTGTCTCCTCGCGGTCTCGTTCTTACTGGAGGTTTAGCCTCCGGTTATATCT